>CAIYTJ010000717.1 GCA_903929065.1 uncultured Bacteroidales bacterium
ATGTTGCGCCAGCCTGAACCAATCAACATACCAGTGTCTGCTAAAATAAATAACGAAAATAGACTAGTAGCGGTTTTAATTAATCCAACCTTCAAATCTAAATTCGACAAAATTCTCCAAATACTTTCTGAGAAAAATCCTCTAGCAGAAGTAACTAATAATTTGCCGTTGGCAAAAAGGAATGAACTGCTTTCTCTCAAGAATGAGCTGAAAATTTTCCAGAATAAGTTGGTTTATCGGGTCGAATCTGAAAAAGTATTCGTTGATAAAAAGTACAAAAGATTGAGGACATTCTTAGTCTATTTATTCGCTTACATGATTACAACGAAGTGGATGAATCGTGAAGAAGGTTATGAAATTACCCGCCAGATAATAGCAAATACTATATTAAATAAAGATGATGAAAATGATAAAATATTACTTGACAGAGGGCAACTAAACGGAGCTGTAACGAAAATACAAGCTAAAAAGCAAACCATTGAGAATAATATTTACCTGAAATTCATTAATCTAATTGTAAGCAATGTTTAAGTAGCTTATCCTCGATTTTTTTATTGACAATCCACTTTCACAATGTGAATTCACAAGCTTCTGCGTGAATTCACATTTGATTTTTTATGCTTTGTATCGAACACAAGAAGTATCTTTGTGTCGTTAACAAATCAGGCTAAAACAGTTTCTTTATTCATTCGATTGCGGCGCCGCGCTAGATTAGTAAGGGGAAAAAGTAAGGCAAAAAAAATCCCAAAGCATAATAATTAGAAATAACGCATATGTGCGATGGGGGATACTTTATTCGTTCGATTGTGGCGCCGCAATCGACCAGTAAGGGAAAAAAGGTAACGGCAAACTTACCCAAATACATAGTGATTCAAAATAACGCATCTATGCGACTGGGAAAGCTCTGTCAATTTTATAACTAATAAAAATTAAAAAAATGTTCAAACTATCTATAATTACAACGGTCAATATCGACCAAGTTAAGTACGACCGCAATTTCCTGCGTGTTTGGAAACATGCCGCCAATCCTCAATTCTTCACCGAGGCAGTGAATCGGTTCAAGCATTATGCAAATCCTGTAGCATATAAATTGGACGAGGTGTACTACATCGTTAATAAGTTCGGTTCGCTGGAATCACTTCTTGATCTGGGAAAAGAGGAAATTAACCTTGACATCATTGACCTACTCGAAAATGATGTTATAGAGTTCCTGCTTTCATTTCAATACCACGAGCACAAAGAAACGAGGTGTATGGCAGAACTCATTAAGGTTACTTCCGAGTATATCGCCACTCCAGATGGTAAGAAGTGGCTCAAGACCATCACTAAAAGTGATGACAAAGAGCAGCAATTTTCTGAATTATTTGATATTAGCAAACACGCTACCAAATGCTATCTGAAATTGATACTGCCCGGCAATGAAAAATATCTGGATATGTTGGCTGCGGATAAAAACTACAGACCAAGCAAGGCATATAGTGATTGTCTTGCGGAAGAAAAAACGGCTAATGTTAATGACTACAACGCATCGGATAAAGGTCACCCAGGAGGAAGCACCAAATGTAAAGTACCGGGTAAGAGCAAAGTGGAAGGTACTGGATTGACACCAGAAATTGCAACATCTGAGTCTTCGGCTGATTTTGAAAATGCTGACCAATCTACCTCCAGTGAACCATCCTCCGATCAGGATTATAGCAACGAGGACGAATACAAAGAACATCTCCAACAATATGAAAAGGGAGACCCAACGCCTGACGAAGAATTGCCTACAAAGGCTTTTGCTCAAAAAGTATTAGTGATCCTGAGTGATGGTAGTCAAATGGAATTGGTTGGTGACATTAAACTTGAGGTTGATGGAGAAATTTTAAGAAACACAAACAAATTGAAAAAGCTACCAAACGGTGACTGGGGGCTTCCTACAGGGTTTGAAGATGTCTCTCTGACATTGGTATCGAAAGACAAATTATGGGCGGATTTCTAGGTCGAATTTTTCGAAAGTATCAATACCCACATAACCTATAAACCCTATCAATTTATTTATTACTGTTTAAAAACTAAAACAATGGCAAAAGATTCTCCAATAGAATGGACTAAGCACACTGCAAACCTTTCGCTGGGATGTTGCAAAGTAAATAAAGGATGTGATAACTGCTATGCGGCAGCATTAGCCAAAAGATGGGGGAATGATATTTGGGGGAGTGACAAGCCCAGAAAACAAGTAATTTCTGTTTGGGCTAACCTGCTCAAGTATCAAAAGGAAGCAAAGGCAGCGTGCAAAACGCACCCGGTATTTGTTGGTTCAATGCAGGACATTTTTGAAAAGCCCATGCCGCTTATTGATCACAAGGGGAAAAACCTAGACATTACCACTGGTGATCTGCGTCAGAAATTCTTTGAAAATATCAGTAATGGTATGTATCCAAACCTTATGTTCTTGCTGTTGACAAAGCGACCAAGTAACATCAATAAATACATACCCGATGCATGGAAGCTGTGTCCGCCGGCTAATGTAGCGTTTGGTACTTCACCTGTAGACCAAGCTACTGCTAACAATCTGATTGCACACCTTCTTCATGTGAAAGGCAAACGATTTTTATCAGTGGAGCCGCAACTGGATGAGATTACGCTGAGTCCATGGTTGCAGAATAAATCTATACACTGGGTAATTCAGGGTGGCGAATCCGGTCCAAATAAAAGACCTTTTAATACGGACTGGGCAAGAAAACTGCGTGATGAATGTAAAGCTACTAACACTCCATATTTCTTCAAGCAAATTGATAAGGTCAAGGAAATACCAGCGGATCTAATGGTTCGTCAGTTCCCATAATCACAGCGAGCTGCATAGTTAACAATCAACAAAGCATTTTTTCAAACAACAAAATCCATAGTGGTCAATCCACTTAGCAAAATGTTATTGCCTTAAAATAAAGAATATGAAAAAGCAAATAGAAATGAGCAACTGGCTCTCGTCCAAAAGCTTTAATCTCAAAGACGAATATTATACCCCTGCTATTTTGGTGCAGCCAATACTCCAGTACGTAATACCCAATAGCAAAGTATGGTGTCCCTTTGATTTGGAATCAAGCGAATTCGTAATCCAGTTAAAACAGGCTGGTCATGAGGTCGAACACTCACATATATGGGAAGGGAAGGACTTCTTTGATTATGAACCGGAGAAGTATGATTGCATTATTTCCAACCCGCCGTTCTCAATGAAGCTTGCCGTATTAGATCGGTTATACTGCTTAGATAAGCCATTTGCCATGATACTTGGTTTACCCATTTTGAATTATCAGGAAGTAGGTGATTTCTTTTTAGATAAACCATTGCAACTACTGATAGTTGATAAGAAGGTAAGCTTTGATGGCAACACCGCCAGCTTCAACAATTCTTATTTCTGTTACAAGATGCTACCAAGGGATTTAATGTTCGCACACTTACAACATAATAACTCTAGAAGGCATTTTATTCCTTCTCGAATGATAAATGATCCATTCACCAACAGCAGTAAAAATAAAGCAGCTTAACTAACCTCTTAAAAATCAACAAATGACCCAGACTAATCAAATCGTAGTAATGACACAACAAGAACTTGTGCTTCTGATAGAAGAAATCTTTACAAGGCTCCGTAATGCGGGAAATTCTGGGTATCCTAGCCCCTCGGAAGGAGCCACTACAAAAGTTTTCACAAGAGAAGAGGTCGCCGTTATCTTGAAATGTACTCCGAACACCGTAACCAAGTACATTAATCAAAAAAAGCTACATGCTTCGGTGTTCAATAGGCAATACCGTGTTAACGAAAAGGAACTCTTAAAATTCATCAATCAAAAACAAGCAAAATGCTAAAAATACATTTTCTACTTCGTCAACCTACAAAGAAAGGCAGAAAGGCAATATATGCCACTGTCAGGTACCAGTGCCAAACAGCAATACTCTATCCCAGTTTATGTGTTCACTCAAACGACTGGATAAACAAGCCGGGTATTAGCAAACCAAAGGACATACCAGAGAACTCTGACTTGAAAGATAATATCTATGATTATGAAAAACTGATACGCCAAACTCATATTGAGTTGCAGAGGCTAACTCCCGGTGTAAAAGTGCCTGCAGAGCTATTGAAGAAGGCTGTCTATGCAAAGAAGCTGACAGCCGAAGTAAGTGCGGCAGTAAAAGTGGAGAAAGATAAGCCTGTATTGATTACCGACTTCTTTCAAACCATGATTGACGATAGCACCAGTGGCAAGCGAAAGAGCCAAGAGGGTAAACAATTAACAGCCGCTACCATATCTACCTATGAAACAACAAAGAAGCACATTGAAGATTATCAGACCAAGCAAAGGAAGAAATATTATCTCTCAGGCATTGACCAGAAGCTAATAGATGGTTTCTCTGATTATCTGACGTACCATTTGAAGATGGCGTTCAATGGAACTGGTAAGTACATGAAAACATTCAGAACCATGATGAACTATGCCAGACAGTTGAAAATGATTGGCGCAGATGTGTTGATTGATAACAAAGTGAAGGTTACGCATGAAACACCGGATAACATCTATCTGACAATGAAGGACATAAAAGACATGTGGGCTTTGAAAGATTTTGACACACCATTATATGAGTTTGTACGGGACTTACTTCTAATCGGATGCCTCACGGGATTAAGATATTCAGACTATTCTAATTTGTCTAAAGCAAGGATTGACAATGGCTTCATTTATATCACCCAGCAGAAGACACAGGGCAGGGTAACTATACCGATACACCCGATTGTAAAGCAGATACTCGCTAAATATCCGGATGGTTTGCCAGTAGCGCCACCAAATCAGGTCTTTAACCGCTATCTGAAAGAGATAGGCAAGAGGTTGCCGCAACTTAACACTGATTTTGAAAAAATTCTAACTCGTGAAGGTGTCCCAGACCCCAAAACTTACAAGAAATATGAGTTACTAAGCTCACATACGGGGAGACGTTCACTTGCGACAAATGAGTATTTGAACGGCACTCCAACAATTACTATTATGGCTATTACCGGGCACAAATCTGAAAAGTCATTCTTAGCCTATATCAAAGCTGATTCATTGCAACATGCGATGTTGCTGGCAGATAGGTGGAAAAGGAATAGTGATGAACAAGAGGGGCAAGCAGCTTAAAATCAATTATTTAATAATAAATCAAAAACAAATAAAATGAACAGACAACAAAGGCGTAAGATGGCACAGACCACAGCGAAATCAACAACAAACAAAACCAACTTGCAGTTACTGAGCGAATTAGGTGGGGCACCCACAATTGCAAGAGTTAAGAAAATAGGATATTTCTATAAAAATGACGTACCAGAAGGTTTTGGTGGCTATTTTGAAGATATAGATGAAGACTATGCTGGCTACATTGTTCAGTCATTAAATGCAATCTATTCGGAGTTGCAATCTCACGGGACAGATAAACGAAAAGAAATTGTACAGCATTACAAAAGCCAATTGGAATGTGGAAGGGAGTTAATGACTACTGACTCCAATATTTGGTTTGTCCTTTTTTGTAATATTTGGCTATTAGACAAAATAGGTGCTATAAATTCCGATGAATACAATGGTGTGATTTTCCTGAGCGAACGAACATAACCGATACATTTGGTGATAGTTAAGCTCTTTAAAAGCAAAAAACAAGAAGCGAACTCATACGGGTCTGCTTCTTGTTTTTCATTAGTTGATGGAAATGAACATGAAAAACCGCTACCTCATTTGAACTAAAAAATTAAACCCGCTCTGGGAAAGGGTTTCAATGTTTTAACCATTTGCCGAATTACAAAATGCATGATTAATGCCTTGGTTTAGCCGGAGGCGAAGGCTTAGGGGTAGGCGGAGGTGTCTTCCCCGGTGCGGGTGGTTTTTTTGTTCTGTCCGGACCCGATGGTTTACCCGGTTGCTTGCTGGGCCAGTTTGGCTGGTTTGGTGTTGACATAAATAGTTTTTTAATGATGGAAAATGAATAAAAATTTTGGCGAACTTTTTTCGGGCAAGGGGAAACTATCTTTTCCCACCACCTTTACTTCCACCACCTTTACTTCCACCACCTTTCCCGCCGCCCTTGCCACCCTGGTTGGGGTTTAACTGAGTACCCGTGTTACCCTGAGCTTTGTCGTACTGGGGGTTAGTACCGGATGTGCCTTTGTTGGCGTTTTGTTGATTCGCACTGTTTTGTTCTGGTTTCATAAAATCTGTTTTTAGTTGTTAACGATAGAACAAAAGAAACGAACTTCTATTGACGAAAAGTGTTGATGTAATATTCCGCCTTTTCATGTGAGAATGATCTTGCCTCTTTGTTATGGCGAACTTTCAATATTTCTTGCTTAAGTTGCCTTACGTCAATACTTCGGTCAGAAAGGGGGATTTCTAAAGCCTCTCTATCAACACCCTTACCATCACAATTCATCAAAAGGTACCTATGTTTTTCAAAATCAATTTCAAAATCGTAAAAGTCAATATTGACGACTGCATTTTGAGAAACCTTTACAAGATACTCTCCATAGAGATCAACATATTGTTTTAGCGTATCAAAATTTAGATGTATCGGATGTTTCTTACTGTAATGAAGCTTCTGCGAATTAAGATTATATCGTGTGATTTTAACTGTTTTGTCAGAAATGGTTTCCCTGAGGTAGATTGTTTTTTTTCTACTGTCTTTCTTTTTGACAGTTGGAGCAGTGATAATGCAAATAATATCTTTAGGATGAAAGCCAATAGGTAGAAATTCTTCCTCTCCTTCTTTCTGCACATTTAATTTTCTAAGAACCTCGTAGCGATTGCTATCATGTTGTAGTATATTTTCAATATCATGATAATACCGGGCGTGGTTGTTTAGCTCACAATAGAGTTCCTTAATCACTTCACGTTGGTCTTCAATAATCAACATGGTTGTAGCCAATTCATTTGCTAATTGTAATACTAAAGGATTGTTCCTTCTGCTTTTGGATAGATTTTCTTTGACGGCTTGAATAAAAAGCTGCTTGCGATTGGCGCCAATATCTTTATTGTCGTTCAACAACAAGTAAAGGAGATAAAGTTGCTTTTTGATAGCTTTGAAATTGACTTTCATCAGCAGGTTGTTTTAGCAAATATCCCAGTTTTAGAATAAACTTACAGAGCTAACTAACAGAATAGCCGCCTTCGGTAGGACAAACAAAGAACAAATTCAGATATTTTCATATCTCAAACCGCCACCTAAACCGCCACCTCGTTTTGCTAAAATGTCGAAACCCGCTGTGGGAGCGGGTTTCGGAACATACTTGCGGACTGGACGGGACTTAAATTTTTATATATGTTTTAATGCTTTTTTACAGAAATGAATACCAGTCTGATTTATGATTAGATTGAGCTGTATGAATATGTTTGTTTTTATTCAAACTTACACACAAAAACCGCCACAAAAATGCCAC
>CAIYTJ010000718.1 GCA_903929065.1 uncultured Bacteroidales bacterium
ATTAAAATACAATTGTATTATATTATATATACATTACAGGTAGGTTGCTTTAAGAAGATTAAGTATTCCGGATTATTCTGATGACTAGAATCAGCCAATATAAAAATACCATAAATTTTTGTGGAAAGAAACGGACAGAAACAATTAATCAAATATGCCGGTAATGTTTCCCGGCATTTTTATATTGACTCAGAAGATATTTAAAGATTAAACCCAACAACTAAAGTATACCATACCGGTACATTAAATCCATTTTGCTTACCGGGAATAAAATCAGGAAATAGATTGACTACTCGTAGAGCTTCTAAATCATATTCAGGATTGAAACTTCGTAAAACTTCTGCTCTTTCAACTTTTCCCTTTGAACTAACTACAAACCGGACTAACACAGTACCTTGAACACTGTTTGGACACCTTACATTCTTTTTAATAAATGTCAATAATTTTTCTACTCCCCCCGGAAATTCCGGCATTTGTTCTATAACCTGATAAATCTTTCGCGGTTCTGAAACTAACTTGATAGAATCCTCCTTGCTCAACACTTTTGTTTTAATTATCATCATTCCATATTTTACATTTTTACCGAACTTTGCAACCATGTCCGCATTAATCTTCGGATTGGGTTCAACATAATTAACCGACACAACAGTATTATAATCAATGGTAGATAAATCAAATTCAGGAGGCATGATTTTACCATTTATTATTTTTACTGCTTTCTGTCTATTAATTTCTGCCGATACTGAATTTCCTAAAGCAATTAATAGCACGATAGCGATGGTGGCTACGATGTTGGATAATGGTGTTTTCATGGGATATGATTAAATTTTTATTCAAATCATTTACTATTAAATCTAATGGGTAGCGTATACCAGACTGCTACTTCCATTCCGTTTTGACTTCCCGGAATAAAATCAGGGATATGACTAACCACGCGCAACGCTTCCTTGTCGCATTCGGGGTCGAGGCTAAGTCTGATTTCGGGTCTGCATACTTTCCCTCTTGAACTTACAACAAACCTTACAATTACTAATCCCGACACATCGTTTGGACACCTGACATTTGCTTTGACATATTCCAGCATTTTATATTCTCCTCCCGGAAAACGGGGCATTTGTTCTACAATTTGATAAACTTTTTCGTCCATTGGAGTCTCCAGTTTGAACTCAAAGGGCAGGGTATACATCGAATTTACTTTTATTCCATCCTGTTCAGCCGGAATCCAGTCAGGAAATTTGCAAATCACATCCAACGCTGCTTCATTCAATACCTGATCAACATTACTGATTATTCTGGGATTTCTGACTTTCCCTGATTTATCAATGATGAACTGGATTTCAACTTTCCCTTGAATGTTATTCGTCCGTGCATAAAGTGGATATACCAGCATGTTATTAATAAATTCCATGGCCAGTTTTTCTCCCCCGGGATATTTTGGGCCTTTATTCAGTTTTACAAAAACATAATTGTTGTCGTCAATCTTAATTTGGCTATTCAACGTATCCGGAGTAACTTTATAATCTTTATCATTGATCACAATGGCGCCATTTTCGGCTCCTTTTCCATATTGAAGTTTGAGTTTTTGTTTGGCGGCATTCGATTCCGGTTTTATCAGTGCAATAATTTCGGCTTTCGCCATATCTATTTTTGATAAATCGAAAGTTGCCGGCATTCTTTTCCCGTTATAAACCACAATCGTTGCTTCACTGGGCGTCCACTCCTCTTTTTGTTTGTATGTAATGTCAGAACCTTCCTGTTTGAAAGTTATCGGCATCGTATACCATACCGACACATTCTTACCATTTTGTGTCCCCGGAATAAATGCCGGCAGCAATTTTATAATGCGTAATGCTTCTTTGTCGCACGAAGGATCCAAGCTCCTCATTATTTCAGCTTTCTCCACTTTACCCGTTTCGCTGACTACAAATCGTGCCACAACCTTTCCCTGAACTCCATTCTTTATTGCATCCGATGGATATCGTACATTTGTTTGAATAAACTTCAACATTTCAAAATCACCACCAGGAAACTGAGGCATACTTTCAACAACTGTAAAAACTTCAGTTTTATGTCCTCCTTTCTGTATAACTTCGGAATTGGAACCGAATGTATTAATGAAAACAATTCCATTTTTTGCATTTTCACCATATTTGGTTACTAATGCCAGATCTTTGCGAACTGAATCGGGTTTAATAACATAGACTGATTTAGCTGATCCATTCTCAATGGTATTTAAATCATAATCATTTGAAACAATTTTTTCATCAACAACTTTGACTGCTTTGTGATAATCAAAATTCTTTGGAAGCAACTGAACTATTTGTGCATGGAGCGAACCTGTATAAAGAAACAGGAAAAGTATAGTGGAAAAAAAAGTTGTGAGTTTTTTCATGGAATATAATTTTTAATCTAAAACCTATATCGTCACTTTTAAAAAGACAAATTTACAATAAATTTTACATTAACACAAAAAAAAGCAGAAATGTTTTTTCATTTCTGCTTTCTTTCCGGTTCGGTGGTCTTTATTTCTTTGTTTCAATTTTAATTACACCGTTGGCAGCATCTTCGCCGTATTGGGCAACAAGTTCTGTTTTTTTCTTATCATTGCCGGGTTTGATTACATTCATATTTAAAATAAATTCCGGTTTTATTGAGTTTAAATCGAATCCTTTTGGCATTTGCTTTCCATCCAAAATAATTACCGGTGGCTTCTTAGCATCGAATTTGGTTTCAACTTTTTTATTGTCAACCCCAGTACCTGTTCTGATTATTTCAGTTTTTTCTACACCTCCATCTTTGGTAACAATGCATTTAATAGCAACCTGTTTATTATCAACAGGCAAATTCTTTTCATCCAATGATTTATCATTTTTAGAAATATAATCCATCAAATCCTGCTGATTGCCTTCGAAATTAGTAAGTACTTTTACATTTTCGGTCACCTTACCATTATTGTTTTCGGTAGTTGTAATTATGGTACTGTCATTTCTGACAATAACTTTCACTGTTTTTTTCTTTTTCACTATTTTAGTGCTGTCATCAGTGTCAGCAATCACTTTCCTGGTTTTGGTAACTACTGTTTGTGCATTGCTCGAAAGCACTAAAACCAATGCCAGCGGCACGATAAGCGAGTATTTCAACAGCCCCGCTTTCGCTGTTTTTTGTTGATTCATCATGATAATTCTTTTTTTAATTGGTAGAACATTAAATTTATTGACTAATGGTACGTTTGGTATCTGATAAGATAATTGTAATAAATGATATTGATAATCCCTGGTGTCGAAACCGGATTGCAACACTTTGTTGTCGGCCAGAAATTCCAGGTTCTGACGGATTTCGCGCTTTAATAACCACGCTGCCGGATTAAACCAACACACAATGGTAAGCAATTCGCCCAGCAACACATCCAGGCTGTGCATTTGGCGTGCATGCGTTTTTTCGTGGGCAAGTATTTGATGGGCTTCCGGTTCGGTATGCAACGCCGGATTCATAAAAATCAGGTTGAAAAAGGAGAATGGCGTAATGCTTTGGGCCACTTCGACAATTCTGTTTCCAAACAGGTTTCCCGTTTTACCTTTCAGTTTCCATTTGAAAATAGAAACCAATTGTACGCACATCCTGACCACAAAAAAAGCTGCTACCGACAAATAAATTGCATAAACAATATTTCTGAGAGTAAAGATGGAAGTGGGTGCTGCAGTTACTGTCAGGCTTTTCAGATTGATATAGCCTGCCATAAAAACCTGCACAGTTTCCTGCTTTTCGAGCCAGCCTGCCAGTGAAATAAAAGGATAAACCGCTGCCAACAAAATGCTCGAAACAAGATATATCCGGCGTGCATTCCAGAATGTATCTTTGGCAAGGACAAAACGGTAAATCAGGTAAAACAACGCTATCGCGATATTTACTTTCACAAAATAGATTTCGATGGTGTTCATTTCTTTTCGATGAGTTTAATGATTTCCTGTAATTCTTCGGCTGATATTTTCTGCTTTTCAACAAAAAAACTGACCATCTCTTTATACGAATTCTCGAAATAGTTTTGCACAATGCCCGACATAAATTTCGATTTGTAGTCATGTTGGTCCATTACCGGACTATACTCCGAAGTGTTCCCGTAACGGATTCCTTTCACATATCCTTTCCGTTCAAGATTTTTGACGATGGATGCCACCGTGGTATAAGGCGGACGCGGTTCATCCATTCGTTGGATAAAATCCTTGATAAATCCCTTCCCCTTCTGAAAAATAATCAGCATTAATTCTTCTTCCTGGTTGGTTAGTTTTTCCATATGGATAGTTTTTAAATCGTCTTTACTTTTAGTTGATTACGAAATCTTCGCAAATCTACGAACTTTTCGTAATAAGTATTCAACCCGACTAATCTTTTAATAATTTTTAAATATCATGATAAAAATGAACACTTCCATTTAAAATTGTATTTTTGTAGTATAAAACAAGTTGATTATGGAAACAACTACCAAATTTAAAAGTATCATTGTGTTATTCTCATTTTTGATGTTGGGAATTTCAGCTTCTTTTCATGCACAAACCAATTATTATTTTTACGTTCAGTTTGCCAATAAAAAAAATTCACCATATTCGCTTTCAAATCCTTCTGCGTATTTATCAGCACGAGCCATTGCCCGGCGGACGACATTTAGTATTCCTATCGATTCGACTGATTTGCCTGTAAATCCGGCTTATGTTTCGCAAATTGAAAACCTGGGTGTTCATGTTCATTGCGCCAGCAAATGGATGAATGGTGTAACGGTAAAACTGACCGATTCCACTAAAATGAGCCAGGTTCGCACGTTGCCGTTTGTAAAGTTTGTGCAATACACCGGGCTTCTTGTTGGTCCTGCTTTGGCACCGCCTGTAAAAGTCAAACAAGATCAAAATGCTTTTAATTACGGTATTGCAGCCGGTCAAATCACTCAACTAAACGGCACTCATCTTCACGACGAAGGTTTTCGTGGAAAAGGAATTCATGTTGGTGTTATTGATGCAGGTTTTACTAACGTAAATGTCAATACTGCTTTCGATAGCTTGCGTTTACAGGGTCGATTACTTGGAACAAAAGATGTTGTCAATCCGAATTCAAATATTTATTCGGAAGATACGCATGGAGCTATGGTATTATCGACTATGACCGGAAATTTACCGGGACAATATCTGGGAACTGCTCCCGATGCTTCATTTTGGCTGATTCGTACCGAATACAGCCCGACCGAATATAAAGTTGAAACTGATTTCTGGTGTTCGGGCATCGAATTTGCCGACAGTGTTGGGGTTGACATTGCCACTTCTTCGTTGGGATATTATACATTCGATGATCCAACCATGAGTTTCTCGTATGCGGACATGACAGGTAAAGTTTCCCGTGCCAGCCGGGCTGCCACCATTGCCAGCAAAAAAGGAATTGTGGTGTTGGTTGCAGCCGGAAATGAAGGACAATCGACATGGCATTATATTGGTTCGCCCGCCGATGCCGATGGAATTATTTCGGTTGGTGCTGTAACTTCAACCGGAGTCCCAAGTACTTTTAGTTCATTCGGTCCAAGTTACGATGGTCGTGTAAAACCTGAAATTTGTGCCACCGGAACAAGTTCGGCTTTGGTAAATACAAGCGGAACTCCTTCATACGGCAACGGGACTTCTTTTGCAACGCCTATTATGGCGGGGATGATGGCATGTTTGCTGCAAAAATATAAATCCATCAATCCGAATCCGTCTGTTCAGTCATTATTACAATCGGTTTTTAAAACCGGTAACCTTTTTAGTAGCCCGACGGCTCAAATGGGCTACGGAATACCGGATTTTATGGCTGCCGAACAAAACTTATTCACTTTAAATTCCGTACCTCAAACCAAAACCATCAATTTTGAAATTTCGTATAATGAGGTATTTAAAACGTTAATTATCCGGCTTCCCAACGGAAACACTCCGCAAAATGCTTCAGTAAAAATCTATTCTGTTATGGGTAAAATGCTGGTCAATCAACCGGTTACAGATTCTCCGATTGTTCTGCGAACTTTTAATTTTACTCCAGGAATTTATGCCGTTTGCATTACAGAGAATGGAAAAACAGAAACGAGAAAGATAGTAATTAGTAGGTAGTCGGTAATTTTTAGTCGGCAGTTGTTTTTAAAAACATCAAACTTTACAAACTAAACAAATGAATTCCATATCTCTTTCCGAACTCACTTCCCAAATTCAGGAAACTATCCGGTTGAATTTCGATTCGACGGTTTGGATTCGTGCTGAAATAAGTGAGTTGCGCGAAAACCCGGGCGGTCATTGCTATCTGGAACTGATTGAAAAAGATAAAGATTCAGATGCGCTTCTGGCAAAGACAAAAGCAACAATTTGGGCTTCTACTTTCCGCATGTTGAAACCATACTTTGAAAGTAGTACCGGACAAACGCTTCGTTCGGGGTTGAATGTATTGATAGCTGTTTCGGTTGAGTTTCACGGTGTCTATGGATTCAGCCTTAATATCCACGACATTGACCCGACTTTTACCATTGGTGAAATGGCGGCACGAAGGCTGCAGATTATTCGAAAGCTGGAAGCGGATGGAATTGTTGATATGAACATGCAGCTTGAATTTCCAAAGCTTCCGCAACGGTTGGCCATTATTTCTTCGGCTACAGCTGCCGGTTATGGTGATTTTAGCGACCAACTAAGAAACGATGAATTACATTTTGCATTTTATCCAAAACTATTTCGGGCCATAATGCAGGGCGACCAAGCTGAGAAATCAATCATTTCGGCTTTGGAAAAGATCTATGAAAATATTGATTTGTTTGATGTGGTGGTTATTATCCGCGGTGGTGGTGCAACGACTGATCTGGCTTGTTTTGATTCATATGAACTGGCGTTGAATTGCGCCCAGTTTCCGCTGCCAATCATTGCAGGAATCGGTCACCAGCGCGATATTTCCATTTTGGATATGGTGGCACATACAAGCGTAAAAACTCCAACTGCAGCCGCTGAGTTTTTAATTTCAGTCATGCAGGAAGCCGAAAACCAGGTAGTAAATTTAGTGGCAGACATTCAGGATATAATAAAAAATAAAATTGAAAACGAAGTTCGCTTCTTTGACCAAACCCAGATGAGAATCAAACAAAATCTCAGAAGTTGGGTTGTTCAGAAATCGTATGTGCTGGAACGGCAGAAAAGCCGGTTGAAATCCGCATTGAAAATGCAACTGCTGAAACAAACCAACCGGCTTTCATTGCTCGAAAAAAACATTGAAACGCATTCACCGGCGTTCCTGCTAAAACACGGTTATACAATTACGACTCTTGACGGAAAACGGATTACTTCTTCAAAACAAGTCAAACAAGGCGATAAAATTCGTACTTTTGTGGTGGATGGAGATTTTGGAAGTGAGGTAAACTAATTTCCAATGATTTAATTTCCAATTTCCAATTAAAACACTATCAATGAGTAAAATTTGTCTTGAAAATATGGAATTCCACGCTTTCCACGGCTGTCTGGAATTTGAGCAACAGCTTGGTAACACCTTTGTGGTAAGTTTATGCATGGAATTAAACACAGAACAAGCCGGGAAAACGGATAATCTGGAAGATACATTGAACTATCAACTTGTTTATGATGCAGTAAAAGAACAAATGGAAATTCCGTCGAAACTTATTGAACACGTCGGTCAACGAATTCTGGATTCTGTTTTTGGGAAATTCCTTCAAATTAAAGAACTGGAAGTAAAACTTTCTAAACTTAATCCTCCATTGGGAGGGAAAGTGGAACGGGTCACAATAGAACTAAAAAAAACAAGACCATAAAAAAACAAAAGCCTTTCGATTTAACTGAAAGGCTTTTGTTTTAATACGT
Source organism: uncultured Bacteroidales bacterium (assembly GCA_903929065.1). Taxonomy (GTDB): domain Bacteria; phylum Bacteroidota; class Bacteroidia; order Bacteroidales; family Paludibacteraceae; genus Paludibacter. The sequence goes on from CAIYTJ010000718.1 coordinate 7,860, forward strand.
TCATTTTCATTTGTACAACATTTTCAAGGCATGATAAACCAGAAAAGCAGGCCAAACAATGGCTTTGCCAAAACCCAACACTCCTAACCAGAAAGTAGTGGCGCGTGAAATAAAAAAAACTGCGGCACCAATCAAACCCAATCCATAAACCGCTCCACCCGATGCAGTAGCTTGATGATGATAGTTTCTGCCTTTGCAATCACATTTTTTTTCTTCTTCCATATCAAATGATTTTAAGATGTACCGCAAAGATAAGGAATTTCTACTGAATCAGGGTTTTAGACGAATTTTTATTTGTACATCTTTTCGCGGATTGCTTTGATATCTTCCGAAGTCACGTAGTCGTCGTAATCCATTTGTTTATCAATAATTCCGCGCGGAGTAAGTTCAATGATACGGTTACAAACGGTTTGGATAAACTCACGGTCATGCGAAGACATCAACACATTGCCCTTGAAATTCACCAATGTGTTGTTGAATGCCTGAATCGATTCCAAATCCAAATGGTTGGCGGGTGAATCAAGTACCATTACATTCGCATTCCGAAGCATCATTCTCGCAATCATACAACGCATTTTTTCACCTCCTGAAAGAACACTTGCTTTCTTGAAAATTTCTTCTCCGGCGAACAACATTTTACCTAAAAAACCACGAATATATGATTCTAACGTATCATCAGAGTATTGCCCAAGCCATTCTACTAAATTTAAATCTGTATTGAAAAATTCAGAATTGTCAAGCGGCAAATAGGCGTGAGTAATCGTAATTCCCCAGTTGTACGTTCCTTCATGCGCTTTATCGTGGCCGTTTATAATTTCAAAAAAAGCGGTCATGGCACGCGGATCGCGCGATAGGAAAATAATTTTATCGTTTTTCTCCACATTGAAATTCACGTCTTTGAACAGAACAGTTCCATCTTCAAGCGTTTTTCCCAAACCGGCAATTTCCAGCACCATATTTCCGGGATCACGATCCGGAGTGAAAATGATTCCCGGATACTTACGTGTTGAAGGTTGAATTTCTTCAATATTCAACTTTTCAAGCATTTTCTTACGGCTGGTTGCCTGTTTCGATTTGGCCACATTGGCACTAAACCTGCGAATAAATTCTTCCAGCTCTTTCCGTTTTTCGTCGGCTTTCTTATTCTGATTTTGTTGTTGACGAAGTGCCAGCTGGCTCGATTCGTACCAAAAAGAATAGTTGCCGGCAAACAGTTGTACTTTGCCGAAATCAATATCAACCGTGTGAGTACTTACTGCATCGAGAAAGTGACGGTCGTGCGAAACAACCAACACCGTATTTTCATAATTAGCCAGGTAGTTTTCCAACCACATTACCGTGTCCACATCCAAATCGTTGGTAGGTTCATCGAGCAGCAAGTTGTCGGGTTTTCCGAATAATGCACGCGCCAGCAAGACACGGACCTTTTCCATTCCGCTTAACTCTTTCATCAATTGGTAATGCAAATCCTCTTTAATTCCAAGTCCGCTCAGCAACGAAGCTGCATCGCTTTCGGCATTCCAACCGTTCATTTGGTTAAATTTATCCTCAAGTTCCGAAGCACGGATTCCATCTGCATCCGAAAAATCTTCTTTCAAATAAATGGCATCTTTTTCATCTTTTACTTTCCAAAGTACTGTGTGACCCATCATTACTGTATCAATAACGGTAAACTCATCAAATTCGAAGTGATCCTGTTTTAATACCGAAAGGCGTTCGCCAGGACCAAACTGAATGATTCCGCGGGTCGGATCCAAGTCGCCGCTCAACATACGAATAAGTGTTGACTTTCCGGCACCATTAGCACCAATTACACCATAACAATTGCCTGCGGTAAATTTCAGGTTAACATCGGAAAACAAAACACGTTTGCCAAATTGAATGGCCAGATTAGAAACTGCAATCATTTTAATTGAAAGTTAAAGTTGAAAGTTAACCTGATTCTCATCAGTTATTTTAAAACAAAGAATAGAACCTGCTTGATTTTCAAACCAGTTCTATTCCTTTATATTTAATCAATATTATTGTTTATTGAATTATTCCCAATTTACGTGCATCACGCGATATTTTTTCAATCGATTCATCAATTTGGTCGAAAGTATGTGTTGCCATCAACGAGTAACGAATCAATGAATCTTCCGAACGCACTGCAGGAGAAACCACCGGATTTACAAACACGCCATCGTCCATCAACATTTTAGTAATCTGGAAAGTTTTGGTGTTATCGCGAACATAAAGTGGAATGATTGGAGTTTCAGTGTGACCAATTTCGAAACCGGCTTTCAGGAATCCTTCTTTGGCACGTGCCGTATTTGCCCACAAAGCATCTTTACGCCATGTTTCTTCAGCCATAACATCCAATGCTGCCAATACACAACCGGTTGAAGCCGGAGTAATAGAAGCACTAAAAATAAGTGTACGTGAATTATGCTTCAGATAATTGATAATATTTTCGTCGGCAGCAATAAAACCACCAATTGTTCCAAGTGATTTACTGAAAGTTCCCATGATTAAGTCCACGTCATTCGAAACACCGAAATGCTCACAAATACCGGCTCCGGTTTTACCAAAAACACCTAATGAATGGGCTTCGTCAACATAAATGGAAGCATTGTATTTCTTAGAAAGCTCAACGATTTCCGGCAATTTTGCCACGTCACCTTCCATACTAAAAACGCCATCAACCACAATAAGTTTCAATTTATCGGGATCACACTTTTGAAGCAATCTTTCCAATTCATCCATATCGTTGTGACGATATTTCAACTGTTTGGAAAAAGCCAACCGTTTGCCTTCAATGATTGATGCATGATCAAATTCATCAAAAATCAGGTAATCTTCACGGCCGGTAATGCAAGGAACAACACCTGAATTCACACTAAAACCGGTTGCATAAACCAATGCAGCTTCTTTGTGAACAAGTTTGGCAAGGCGTTCCTCCAATTCAATGTGGATATCAAGCGTACCATTTAAAAAACGTGATCCGGCACAACCGGTACCGTATTTTTCAATTGCTTTAATAGAAGCTTCTTTCAGACGTGGGTGATTTGTAAGTCCCAGATAGCTGTTTGAACCAAACATTAATACACGTTTGCCATTAATGGTTACAACGGTATCCTGGTCTGATTCGATTGGGCGAAAATAAGGGTAAACGCCCATTGCTTTTACTTGCTGGGGCGCATCGAATTGTCCCAACACATCACTTAATTGACTCATAAATTTTTGTGTGTTTGTAAATAAAACGGCTGCAAAGATACGAAAACTTTCGCTAAAACAAGAAGTTTTTTTGATTCTTGAATGATAAATGAATACTTTTGCACCACAAAAAGCATCAATAAGTCACCAATGAACAAACAATTAGATTATAAATTATTGCCGGCATTAGCATCCAAATCAGAACCTGAATGGAAGCGTTTTTATACAAAAAACAAGAAAAAACTGGAAGGAATGGATCTTCAGGTTCATGCAATCCATGATAAAATTACCGGCCAGACAGATTGTTTGGGATGCGCAAATTGTTGCAGATCATTGGGTCCGCGCATAACCGACAAAGATGTGGAACGAATGGCAAAAACGTTGAGAATGAAAAGTGTCGATGTTATTGCAAAATTTTTGAAAATTGATGAAGACAGTGATATGGTTTTTCAATCCATGCCTTGTCCGTTTTTGGGAAGCGATAATTACTGTTCCATTTACGAATCACGTCCAAAAGCTTGCCGTGAATATCCGCACACCGACCGCAAAAAGTTCTATCAGCTTTATAATCTGTCCATTAAAAATGCATATACCTGTCCGATTGTTTATGAAGTTTTGCAACAGTTAGCAGTTAGCAGTGATCAGTTAGCAGTAAAGAAAAAGAAACAACAATGATAACTGTTAACTGTCAACTGTCAACTGATCAAGGTCGTTCCAAAAATTCGGATACGATTTGCTTACCACTTCGGGATGTTCAATAATTATTGGCATTTCGAGAGCCACCGGTGCAAAAGCCATTGCCATGCGGTGATCTTCGTAAGTTGAAATGCTTATTTCCGGTGCTTTTTCGCATTTTTCTCCATACCACGCCAATTGACCTTCAGCAGGTTCAATTAAAACAAATCCAGGTTTTTTCAACTCATTGATTAACGCTGCAATCCGGTCGGTTTCTTTTATTTTCAGGCTTTGCAGTCCACTAAACACGAATGGAATTCCTTTCAAACAGCATGTAACGGCAAAAGTCTGAGTCAAATCAGGCTGATTTACAAAATCATATTCAAAGTTGGAAGTATAATTTCCGGTTGAAGTCAATAAAACGCCTTCGACCTGATATTCAGTTTTCACTCCAAGTTTTTCGAAAAGTTCAGCCACTTTACTGTCACCCTGATAACTATTTTGATTCAAACCTTCAAGAAAAATCTGTCCTTTTCCGGCAATCGATAAAATTTCGTACCAATATGAAGCTGCCGACCAATCCGATTCCACTTTGTATTGAATGGGTTTATAAGTTTGCGGTTCAATTTCGATTTCATTGTTTTCAAATGCCACTTTCACACCGAATTCTTTCATCATGCTCATGGTCATTTGAATGTAAGGCAATGAAATAATATTTCCTTCGAGCTTGATTTTCAAACCGTTTTGCATATACGGTCCAATCATCATCAAGGCAGAAATATATTGGCTACTCACGCCTCCATCAAGACTGATTTCGCCACCCATCAAGGCACTTCCAAATATCCGTAGCGGAGGAAAACCTTCATTTTCAACATATTCAACCCGAGCACCTAAACTATTCAAAGCATCAACCAACAATTTAATCGGACGTTTTTTCATGCGTTCGCTGCCGGTGATGACCCATTCTCCCACTGTTTTCGATAAAAATGCAGTCAGAAAACGCATAGCAGTTCCGGCAGCACCAATGTCGAAAGTGGTGTTGTTCGAATCTAACGCTTCAACCGTAACACGCGTATCATCACAATCCGACAAATTTTGAATATCAAACGAGCTGTAAGCCAATGCATTCAAAATCAGCGCACGATTGCTGATACTCTTTGATGCAGGAAGTTTGATTCGGAGATTTATTGCTGTAGGTTTAATATTGAGATCTTTGGATGTCATATTTATAAAATTCTATTTTCAAGAAAAAGCCTCACAAAAGTACATCTTTTTTTACTTTTAAGAATAATAATGAGGTTTTTTAGGACATAAATCAAATTCAAAATGCCTATCTTTGTGATTGAAACCATCGTTTTTTTTGAAATAAATGAATAAAACACTCCTTTTATTTTCATTATTTATAAGCTCCTGCATTTTTGCAACTGCACAACCTTTGCCCCAAGTTACACCCGAACAAGCCGGTCTTGATTCACATAAATTGAAGAATGCTGATGATATAATCCAGCTTGCCATTGATAAAAAAGAAATTCCGGGCGCCGTGCTGGCAGTGGTACGAAATGGGAAAATGGCTTATTTGAAAGCTTATGGAAACAAGCAGGTTTTCCCGACAATCATACCCATGGATGTCTACACGGTTTTTGATTTGGCATCCTGCACAAAACCATTGGCAACTGCCATATCGGCTATGATATTGGATGAAAGAGGTTTAATTGGATTACACGACAATGTAAATTTATACATTCCCGGCTTTGTAAATCCAAATATCCGTGTTATTAATTTACTAACGCACACTTCGGGATTGCCTTCTTATGCTCCCGAAACTACAATAATAAAGCGATATGGCAAACAAAATCCGGTGGGATTCATGCAATATATTGATTCTTGCAAGCGCGATTTCGCACCAGGCAAAGGAATGGAATACAGCTGCTTAAACTTTATTTCATTGCAACACATTATCGAAAATGTGAGTGGAAAAAGTCTACGTGATTTTGCTAAAGAAAATATTTTTGATGTATTGGGAATGGTTCATACTGATTATAATCCCACCGGTGAAATGCTCGAACGTTGTGCTCCTACTTCCCGGCTAAAAGGTGAAGCCGTTTTGAAAGGAGTTGTTCACGATCCGCTGGCACGACTTTTTAATAGTGGCGTTTCGGGCAATGCCGGTTTATTTTCAGATGCAAATGATATTGCAATTTTGGTAGCAACTATTCAAAACGGAGGCGAGTGGAACGGCAAACGAATTTTAAAACCCGAAACGGTAAAATTAATGCGCACGGTTCCGGATTCGTTGAAAAACTTTGGACGAACATTAGGCTGGGATATGTCGTCGCATTATGCCGGCTGCAAAGGAACCATGCTTGGGCCGAACACATATTGTCATACCGGATATACAGGCACTTCCGTAGTTATTGATCCGGATAATGATATTTCCATCATTTTACTCACCAACCGTGTACATCCGTACGATAAAGGAAGTGTGGTAAAACTACGCGCTTTGGTTTCAGACGCTGTGGCCGAATCAATGAAAAAGTAAAAAAAGACTGAGTTTCTCAAAACTCAGTCTTACAATCTTTACAATAATAATATCTCTTTATATTGCCAAAAGGAATGGTAACCAACAGTGATAAAATCACACCTAAAACCTTCCATCCTTTTCTATTTCCAAAACCAAACTTGATATTTGATGAATTGCAATTCGGACAAACGAGAGGTTTTTCAATATCAGGCTGTTCGATTAATTTTGATGCTTTTTCCAAATCTTCTTCATTAATCATTACCTGAATTCCTGCGTTCATCATTCCATTGTAAACTGGAACCAAAGTTGAAGAAATTTCATTCGTCAGAAAACATTCAATGCCATCATTTTCAAGATTATTCTTGAGAAAGTTTGCTTCTATTACTGAATCGCAAATTGTAAGTCTGATTATTGACATAATTAAAAAAACAAACTTGTTTCTACACCGCCAGTTCGTAAATTTTCCTTACATCTTCTTCGGTCAATTTCACGAAGCTGCCCATTGTTTTATTGCCAAGACCTAAGGTTTTTACCATAACCGGAATATCTTCGGCTTTTGCTCCAAGTTGCGAGAAACGAATCGGCATTCCTATAGAAGTCATAAATTGTTCGTAACGTTTAATGCCCTGAAGTGCCGTTTTTTCCGGATCTTGAAAATCCATTTCACAACCCCAGACACGCACTGCAAATTGCGCAAAAAGCATAACATTCTGATGCATTACATATTTCATCCATGCCGGAAACATCACTGCCAATCCTGCTCCATGAGCCACATCGTACAAAGCCGACAGCTCATGTTCCAAATTGTGCGACGACCAATCGCTTTCGCGACCAACGCCGCAAGTGTCGTTATGCGCCACCATGCCTGCCCACATAAGGTTGGCACGAGCCTCATAATCATTCGGATTGGCCAATGCTTTTGGTGTTTCTTTAATTATCGTCAATAAAATTCCTTCGCTGAGTCGATCGGTTATTTCCACATTTTTTGTATTGGTAAAATAACGCTCCATCACATGAGCCATCATATCAGTCGTGCCACAAGCAGTTTGATACGGAGGCAACGTGCAGGTAAGTTCCGGATTCAAAATGGAAAAAACCGGGCGCAATGGATCACCGTTGGCGGCGCGTTTCAACATTCCATTCTCGTGAGTAACCACTGTTCCCATTGAACCTTCACTTCCGGCAGCTGCAATGGTAAGAATAGTGGCGACGGGCAATGCTTTTTCAATTCGTTTTCCTTCGTAAAAATCCCAGAAATCACCATCATAAACGGCTCCGAGCGCAATTGCTTTAGCAGAATCAATGGCACTTCCACCGCCAACTGCCAGAATGAAATCGATATTTTCTTTTTTGCAAATTTCTATTCCTTTGTAAACCAATCCACTGCGTGGATTTGGCTGAACGCCACCCAATTCAATCAGCGTAATATTTTCTGCTGCCAACGAAGCTTTCACCCTGTCAAGCAAACCACTTTTAATCACCGATCCACCACCAAAATGAACCAAAACTTTTGTGCCACCATAACGCTTAACCTGTTTTCCTGCCTGATTCTCGGTTCCTTTACCAAATATAAAATTGGTCGGACTGTGAAAATTAAAATTATCCATATACTTTCTATAAAATTTTGATTATCAATTTATTTTCTTCAATTTCTCTATTAAATTATTCAATTTCTCAAGTTTAATTACCGATGACTTCTGAATTTCAACAACGAATGCATTCGAATTAAAATCGCCTCTAACTGCTTCAAAATCTGCATTTTTATCATCTTCATTGCCATCAATTCCAAACCCTGTTCTGGCAATCTGGCTGAATTCTTTCTTTGCATCTCGCAAGATTAAATCGGTAAAAGTGATTTCTGCTTTTTTGCAGCTTTCCAACGCTGAAATAAGATTTTCCAACTTCAGGTTTCCAAGTAAATTAAGTGCAACGTTCCATGAATAATCTGAATAATTTTGGAACATTCTGTTCAACTCTGATTGAATAGTTTCTATATTCATTCCATCTGATACAATTTGTTGAATCAATTTGTCAACTTCGCTTTTCGGAGCAAAAAGTCCGGCTAA
>CAIYTJ010000719.1 GCA_903929065.1 uncultured Bacteroidales bacterium
ATAAAAATCGGACCAAAAGGATTTCCGAACTGAAGGATATGGCAAAACAACTGCCAGGCTGAAAATTATTCCGAATGTAAAAGCACCCGATAATTCATACCACCGGTAGCGGTAAAGCCAATCGTAAGAAATCAAATCGAAATAACCCAACGAAAACCAGAGCAAAATCGAAAGAAAAAATACGAAAATACCGTTGAGGCGATATTTCATTTTCTCAGTAGAACCAGGTTTTGAAACATAACCAATTACCTGGCGGGCAGGCAAAAAACCGTTCAACAGAAATAAAGCCACGTAAAGAAGCGTTGGGACAAAAAAAGCGACTATTTTATCCATATTATTAGTTTTTTAGATTATTCGGTTTTATCTTAATTCGGGTCAAAGTTATATAATTTCAGTTGATTTATTTTTAAATTCAGGGCAATATACTCCATTCGCAAATCTTTTTAACTAAAAACATCCGTGGAATTTTCATTTCTATAAAAATATTCATTACATTTGCTAAATTATTTTCAAACGTAAATTTAAATCCAATCCATATGAAGTTCATTGTTTCAAGCACCGACCTATTGAGCCATTTACAAGCCATCAGCCGTGTAATAAACAACAAAAATTCGTTGCCAATTTTAGACAATTTTCTCCTTCAACTCGAAGGCAAGACGCTTACCATGACTGCTTCCGATATTGAAACCACGTTGATAACCTCAATGGAAGTGGAAACTGCCGAAGGAAACGGTAAAGTTGCAGTGGCATCACGTTTATTGCTTGATACTTTGCGTGAATTTTCGGAACAACCGCTCACTTTCAATATAAACGATTCCAATCTGGCGCTTGTTATTTCGTCGGCAAACGGATCTTATAATTTTATTGGTCAGAATGGCGATGAATATCCACGCATGCCTCAATTACAGGAAGATGCACGCACATTGGCCATGCCGGTTGCAACGTTGTCATCCGGAATTTCAAAAACACTTTTCTGTACAGCCGACGACGAATTACGCCCGGTAATGAACGGTATTTTCTTTGATATTACTGCTGAAAACCTCACGTTGGTGGCAACCGATGCTCATAAACTGGTTCGTTACAAAACAACTCATACTTCTGTTTCGATTGAAGGAGAAGAAACAGTGAATTTTATTCTGCCTAAGAAACCGGCTACCATGTTGAAAAACATTTTGCCAAAGGAAAGCGGTGAAGTGGAAATTCGTTTCGATAATAAAAATGCCCATTTCAAATTGGGAAATTATACGATGATTTGCCGTCAGGTTGAAGGCCGATTCCCAAATTACAACGGTGTAATTCCAAAAAATAATCCTTTCAAAGTCATTATCGACCGTGTGACAATTTTGAATGCTTTGAAACGCGTTTCGGTTTTTGCCAATCAGGCCAGCAACCTGGTGAAACTGGCTATCAGCGGCAATTTGATTCATATTTCGGCTCAGGATATTGATTTCTCCATTTCAGCGGAAGAAACCATTTCGTGCCAGTTCGAAGGCGATCCGATTAAAATCGGTTTCAAATCTTCATTCCTGATTGAAATTTTGGGAAATATAAATGCCTCAGACATTGTTATGGAACTTTCGGATGCTTCACGTGCCGGCTTAATTTTGCCATTCGAAAACGAAGCTAATGAAGAAATACTCATGTTGTTGATGCCGATGTTGCTGAACGATTAATAAGAACCAAGAGCAAAGAACCAAGAATCAAGACTGGATTTGCTCTTTTATAAAAAATAATGAAAGGTCTAAGGTCGTAAGTCTTTAGACCTTCTTTTTCTAAAAAATATTACAACATCAAAATCCACTCAATTCAAGTCTTGGCTCTTTTATCATGGATCTAAAATCTAAAAAAGAATGAAACTCAATCTAAAAAATCCAATCGTTTTCTTCGATCTAGAAACTACCGGAACCAATATCGTCTCTGACCGTATTGTCGAAATTTCCTATCATAAAGTTTCACCAAACGGACGCGAAGAAACGAAAACCATCCGCATAAATCCCGAAATGCCCATTCCGCAAAGTGCAACCGAAATTCATGGTATTACTGATGCTGACGTTGCCGATTGCCCGACTTTTAAACTGGTTGCCAGGGAAATTGTCCGTGATATTGAAGGTTGCGATTTAGCCGGTTATAATTCCAACCGGTTTGATATTCCTTTACTGGCTGAAGAATTGCTACGTGCCGAAGTGGATATTGACCTTATGAAACGCAAATTTGTCGACGTTCAGGTAATTTTTCATAAACTGGAAGCAAGAACATTAGCGGCTGCATATAAATTCTACTGCGAAAAAGATTTAATTGGTGCACACGGTGCTGAAGCTGATACTTTGGCTACTTATGAAGTGTTGCAAGCTCAATTGGATCGTTATCCGGAACTGAAAAACGACATCGAATTTCTATCAAAATTTACCACTCAAAATGATAATGTCGATTTTGCCGGACGAATAATTTACAATGAAAAAGGTGAAGAAATTATCAACTTTGGCAAATACAAAGGCAAAAAAGTGACTGACGTGCTGAAAACGGATATGGGTTATTACGGCTGGATGATGAACAGTGATTTTTCGCTTCACACCAAAAAAGTGTTGACAAATATCAAATTGAGGGATTTTAATAAATAGTCGTAAATCCGGTTAATAAGTCAATCTAATTGAAATTCATTACTTTTTGGCACAATCATTGTTGCATTTTTTAATAATCTGCATAATATATTTCACATTTCAATGAAACCGCTAAAATTTGTTTTCGTTATTCTGTTGTTTTTAATGGCTTTTTCTGCATTCAGTCAGGAAAATCCGAACATTATCAGACGAACACCTGAACAAGAAGCAATTAAGCAAACCGAAAAGCTTCAACAAGAATTAAATCTTACCTCCGAACAAGCAAAGCAAGTTTACGAAATCAATCTGAAGTACGCCCGCGAACGTCAACTTTCGAATAAACGGAGTGAAGCTATGGAGCGAATGAAGAACAAAAATGCTGAAATTCAACAGGTTTTAAATCCGGAACAAAACAATAAACTTCAAACAAAGCGTTACGAAAGAAGTACCATCGAAACTGGTAATATAATTCAAAACAGACCGGTAAATCCTTCGTTCAGACCAAATCAGGAATCGCAACCTAATCAGACTGTGCGGGTTCAACCTACTGAACGTCCGACCCGAAACACTTTCAGACCATCAACACCTACAACTTCCGGTGGAACTTCAACTCCACAAGCTGTGCGCCGTTCTACTACGACCACACAGCCCAATCAAACCAGTCAATCAAGCCAACCGCCAAGAACCAATCCTTCGGCTGTTAGACCGTCATCAACCCCTGTACAGACTCCGTCACCAAGCTACACACCGCATAGAATTGAGACTCCACCAAGTCAGAATCGCAGATAATTTATGTCCAATCCGTATTTCAGATTCAAACAATTTACTATTTTTCACGATAAATGTGCCATGAAAGTTGGCATAGACGGAGTTTTACTTGGCACCTGGACGCCTGTTGGAAATGCGCGTAAAATGCTGGATGTAGGATGCGGAACCGGTTTAATTGCAATGATGCTGGCTCAACGAAGCGAAGCTGAAATCACGTGCATTGATATTGACGAAAATGCCGTATTACAGGCAATTGAAAATGTCAGAAACTCACCATGGCCAAACAGAATAGCTGTTTTGCAAAATTCATTTCAGGATTTTGCCAGCATTTCAACCGATAGGTTTGATTTGATTATTTCCAATCCACCCTATTTCGTAAATTCATTGAAAGCACCCGATGAAAACCGCACCGCAGCACGCCATACCGATTCGTTGACTCACGAAGAACTTATTGTGAATGCGCTCAAACTCCTGAATCCAAGCGGCCGAATCTGCCTTATTCTTCCGGTTGTCGAAGCTTTGCAATGCATCCAATTTGCTGAAAGCAAAGGATTGTGCTGTTCAAAACAACTTACTGTTTTTCCGAAACCCGGAGTTCAGGCAAAAAGGTTTTTGTTGGAATTCAGTCGGACCCCGCAGGAAAAATCAGAAACGGAATTGACCATTGAATCGGAAATCCGGCACCACTATTCTCCCGAATTTACAGAGTTGGCTAAAGATTTTTATTTGAAACTCTAAACAAAAAAAAGCAGCAAACCAATGAACGATTTACTGCTTTACTTTCAATACTTTTTTACAACAGGGCTTCTACTTTTGCAGCTAAAACCGATTTCTGAGCAACGCCTACTTGTTTGTCAACCAACTGGCCATCTTTGAAGAACAAAATGGTCGGAATGTTACGAATGCCATAAATTTCAGGCGTTTCAACATTTTCGTCTACATCCATTTTGCCGATGGTCACTTTGCCATCGTATTCCTTTGCCAGTTCTTCCACTACCGGACCGACCATGCGGCAAGGACCACACCATTCTGCCCAAAAATCAATTACTACAGGTTTTCCGCTGTTGATAATTTCTTTGATGTTTCCATCGTTAAATTCTAATGCCATAATATATAGTTTTTTAAAATGTTTATTCGAAGTTGACTGTAAAACAGCATTCTGTTCTAATTGTTTATAATTAAGTACAAATAGCGGTATACATAAATTCTATACCAGTATTGGATTAATGAGCGTTAAACTCAATCATTCCTTCATTTTGAGCACGTTTCAAAACGTGATATACTTTGGTGTTAATTTGCAAACGATGCTGGCGAGCAAATAAAACTACTTTGTTTGGCGAAAGTTCGTCGACCACATGCACATACAAATTCACTTTCCCTTTATTATTCAGAACCAAATCACTCAATTCGACCGCAAAATCATCAGTCAGTTGCTGAACCGGTATTGTCAGCGTTAATGTGTTGATTAATTTATCTTTTACTTCCGAGAAAACCTCAATTTTCTGAATTTTCAGTTCCAGTTCCTTGGGCGAATTCGGATCGGAAGGTTTATTATACTTATAATCCGAGCCTTTTTCCTGAACTATGGCATTGATATACAAATACAAATCCTTAATCATGTACTTGCCAAACTCTACATAATTTTTTCCAAATAAGGCAAACTCATAGGCTCCCACATAATCTTCGAGCGTAAAAATGCCGTATGGATTTCCTGCTTTTGAGGTTCCATGACGGAAATTGGTAACCATGCCGCCAATTTTCAACACTTTTCCCTGTAAGGAATTAAAATCTTTTAAATCTACCGTAGTTGTGTTGCAAATATGATTTATTTCAAATTCAAATTCATCCAGCGGATGCGCCGAAAGATACATGCCAATCAAATCGCGCTCTTTATTCAAGCGTTCCAACGGCGACCATTCAGGCGAATAAGGTATTTCAGGTTTAGCAATATCAATGGCATCCAATCCTCCGAAGAGCGAATTTTTAGTCATGGCCATATCGGTTTGATACTTGTTTCCATAACGCAAAATGGTTTCCAACACCTGTTCGCCTTTGCTGTTTTCGATGAAAAGTTGCTCGCGGCGAATATCCGGAAAACTATCGAAAGCGCCCGACAATGCCAGGCTTTCCATGGCACGCTTGTTACAGGCGGTGAGGTTCACGCGTTCAATCAAATCGAACATGCCTTTGTATTTCCCATTGGCTTTACGTTCGTTCACAATGGCCTCTACGGCACCTTCGCCCACTCCTTTCACGCCGCCAAGCCCGAAACGAATATTTCCTTCGCTGTTCACGGTAAAAGTCAGATCACTTTCGTTCACATCCGGTCCCATAACGCTCATGCCAAGGTTTTTGCATTCGTCCATGAATTTTCCAACCTCGGTAATATCATCCTTATTGCGCGTTAAGTTGGCAGCCATAAACTCCGCCGGATAATGCGCTTTCAGGTAAGCGGTTTGGTAAGCAATCCACGAATAACAGGTGGCATGCGATTTATTGAAAGCATATTTGGCAAACTCAGCCCAGTCGCTCCAGATTTGTTCCAGTTTTTCATCCGGACCAAAACCGTTTTTCTGGCAGCCCTGCATGAACTTCACCTTCAGCTTTTCCATTTTGTCGATGAGCTTTTTACCCATCGCCTTGCGCAACTCGTCCGATTCACCACGCGTAAATCCGGCCAAATCGCGGCTCAGAAGCATGACCTGTTCCTGGTAAACTGTAATTCCGTAGGTATCATGCAAACGCTTTTCCATAATCGGAAAAGCATATTCAATTTTTTCACGCCCGTGTTTGCGGTTTACAAACTGCGGAATATATTGCATTGGACCCGGACGGTACAGTGCATTCATGGCAATCAAATCTTCAAATTGTGTCGGTTGAAGATTGATTAAATGCTTTTGCATTCCGGCCGATTCGAACTGGAATGTCCCAACGGTGAGTCCTTTGCTGAACAGCTGATATGTTTTTATGTCGTCAATCGGAATGGCATCAATGTCGAGATCGATTCCTTTCGATTTTTTGATATTGGATAATGCTTCTTTGATGATGGACAAGGTTTTCAGTCCCAGAAAGTCCATTTTTATCAGCCCGATTTCCTCAATGACCGAACCTTCGTACTGTGTCACAAGCATTTCCTCGTTGGTTTCCTTGTCAACCGCTGTGCTGAGTGGAACCAGGTTTGTCAGGTCGTCCGCACCGATAATTACACCACAGGCGTGAACACCGGTTTGACGAACCGTGCCTTCCAGCATTTCTGCATAACGAAGTGTGTTTGACAGGTTCAAATCCGACGAATTGCGGGCAGTTTGAAGTTCCGGCACATATTTCAGGCAGTTGGCAATGGTCACTTTGGGTGCTTTTCCATCACTTCCTTCGGGAAATTTATCCGGAATAAGTTTAGTCAATCGGTCGGCTTCCGAAAGTGGCAATCGCTGAACACGCGCCACGTCTTTTATCGACGATTTGGTGGCCATCGTTCCATAAGTAATGATGTGTGCCACCCGCTCTTTGCCATATTTATCGGTAACCCACCGCAACACCTGGCCACGACCGTCATCATCAAAGTCAATATCAATATCGGGCATTGAAATACGGTCCGGATTCAGGAAACGCTCGAACAGCAAATCGTATTTCAACGGGTCAATATCAGTAATCCGCAGGCAATACGCCACCACTGAACCTGCAGCCGAACCACGACCAGGTCCAACCGAAACTTTCATTTCGCGGGCAGCATTAATAAAATCCTGAACGATGAGAAAATAGCCGGGAAATCCCATTTCTTTCATCGTTTTCAGTTCGAAAATCAATGCGTTCTTTGAGTTCATCATTTAATATTTCGCCGTAACGTTGATTTGCTCCTTCGTACGCAAGTTTAGCCAGATAATCGGCTTCAAGCTTGACACGCACCACTTTTTCGTATCCACCGAGCAATTCAAAACGATCCTTAAACTCTTCACGGAGCATTTCGGCTGTGAATTTTTTACGGTATTCATCTTCCGTTCCAAAATCAACCGGAATGGGGAAAACCGGCATCATGGCATTGGAATCGATATCGTAAAACTCTACTTTATTTGCTATTTCAAGTGTGTTTTCAAGTGCTTCCGGTATATCAGCAAAAACCTGAGTCATTTCCACCGGAGTTTTGAGCCATTCTTGTTTGGTGTAACGCATGCGGTTCGGGTCTTCCAGATCTTTCCCCGTACTCAGGCAAATAAGCCTTTCGTGCGCTTCACCGTGTTCTTCTTCCACGAAGTGAACATCGTTGGAAGCAATAATTTTTGTATTGGTTTTTTGGGCGAGTTTTATCAGTTCCTCGTTTTGAATGCTTTGTTTTTCGTAAGTTGAATAATCAGCGTTCGGCTTGTCGGTTTTGTGACGTTGCAACTCGATATAAAAATCGTCTCCAAATACCCGTTTAAACCACATAATGGATTTTTCAGCTCCTGCTAAATCACCATTTTCTACTTTCTTGTGGATTTCGCCGCCCAGACACGCCGAAGACACAATCAATCCTTCGCTGTATTTTTCCAGAATTTCATGGTCGATACGCGGACGGTAATACATGCCATCAATCCACGAAGTGGAAATCAGTTTACACAAATTCCGGTACCCGGTTTTGTTTTTGGCAAGCAAAATAAGGTGGTAACCGCTGCGGTCATCCTGATCGTTTTTGGAAAGCCGCCCTCGCTTGGCCACATACGTTTCACAGCCGATAATCGGTTTGAATAATTTGCGGTTATCGTCTGCCAGTTCTTTTAAAAGCTGTGCCCGGTCTTCTTCCGAAAGGTCTTCTGCTTTCAGTTTTTTGTGAGTAAGTTCAAGCTGGCAATGTATTTTACTATTTTTCTTTTTTACGTAGTTGAAAAATTCCTTCACTCCAAACATATTACCGTGGTCGGTAAGTGCCACGGCATTCATCCCGTTTTTGGCCGCTTTATCCACCAGTCCCGAAATGCTTGACATGCCGTCGAGAATGGAATAATGCGAGTGAACGTGAAGATGAACAAAGGAATTCATGGTAAGCAGCAGTTTATGTGTAATTTACAATCTGAGATTCAGACCAAATTTGAACTGCTAAGATACGGCAATTTTTGAAAGCTTACGAGATTTTTAGGAAGAAGTTATCCACAATTTTTGCAAATCTCATACTAAATGCTCAAAAACACACTCTTCGAACAACTATAAATTGTTGAAAAGATTTGGCAACCAAATATAATGCATTGCTTTCAATTCTTCAGAAAAAATTCGATTCTCCGATTGCGGTGACGACCTGCATCCGAATCATTTTCATCAATCGGCTCATAAAATCCTTTCCCTGTAACGGTAATCCGGGCGAATTCAATGCTGTTTTTTACCAGATAATTCCGCACTTCGATGGCCCGGTGCAGCGATAATTTGTTATTATGTGCGGCACTTCCCACTGCATCGGTATGCCCGATAATCTCAATTTTTACCTTGCCATGTGTCTTAAGATAAGCCAGCAAAGCCGTAAGCGTCGATTGCGATTCCGGATCAAGCAGGGCTTTATCTGTATCAAATAAAACATTACTCAGAATGTATTTTTTATTCAATTGCACAATAGTATTAGAATCAAAAAATGAAGGAAAGTTTTGATGGCGATTTGTAGTCAGATAAAAAATGGGCAGCCCTAAGGTACACATCTTTCCTTTTAAAAAAACTTCCTTTGAATTGTAGTTACACAATAGTCCTAATGAATCGGGTTGTTCAATTGCTGCCAGATAATTCGACAAATTCTCAGAAACATAAATTTTCTGATCGATCGCTAATTGAAGTGCACCTATACTTTGTCCGGTTTTAGTTTGACCAATCAGACACATCGATTTTGAAATAGCCGCACCATCTTTTAACCGAAGATTGGCCTGATAGATCTTTCCTCCATTCACCAACCCTATATACAGGATATTGCCATTGGGTGAAAATTCAACACCATATGGTTTTGAATTTTTCAAACACTGAATGGTGACCGGATTTGACAAAATACCCGTTTTGCTATCGAAATCAAAAAGTTGTATGCAATCCATGCCATTAACAGCAACAGCAAGCCTCTTTCCATCCAGTGAAAATTTCATATAACCCATGTTGTTATATTTGCTGATTTCGTGTCTTAATCCAACATTCGTAATTACCGGATTGGCTGACAGACCGTTTTTTGAAAGCAAAAATGCTACAAATGCACTCGAATTAAAATCGTGAATCACCACCCAAATGTCATTTTTGTTGTCGTGTTTGTAAACAGCAATCCGTTCAGTACATTTGTTTCGTATAAGCACATTTTTATCTGTAATATCACCGTTTCCATGATCGAGATTCATGTTGACAACAGAATAACACACACCATTATTACCGGCTTCACAGTCCAGTGTAAAAATGTAATAAATAGAAGGATTTGCCGGCTTTGGAACAATGTAAGCCGACTGAGTGGAAGACGAATGACCGTGCAGACCTTCGCCGTTTGGCATGAGTTGGTGCTTTTTGTTCCATACAAAAAGACCATCCGTATAAAACAATAAATTCCCGAATTTATCCGAAATAGAAGCGCAGCCTTCACCCGATCTTAGTTTACCAGCCATGGTTGCAACAGGCAGTCCATTGACAAAACTTACACCAGCATTATCTCCAAAATACCAATTAGTGGTTTCGTTTTGACCAGTTGCATTAAAAAAAAAGAAGAAACCAAAGGCAGCAACAAATAGTTTCTTATTCAAAAACAGTTGAACATAGGTAGTTGTTTCGTTTCTCATACACAGACAATTAGTGGTAAAATCAGACTGTAGAATTGTTTATTATCTGCTCGAGAATTTCGTTCACAGCAGTTTCAAAATCACCGGTAATTATTAATCGGGCTTTTGAATAATACGGTTCACGTTTTGAAAGTCCATCAGATACAAATTGCCTCAATTCTTCCCCTTTTCGCTCTGCTAAAAGCGGACGTTTATTGGCTTTAGAAACTTCAAGACGTTCGGCCAGTTGCGACGGTGACAACTTTAAATATATTGTCAACCCGCGGGAATTCATATAATCCATATTTTCAAAAAAGCAGGGAGCGCCCCCACCCGTTGAAATCACTACATTTTCAAATTCGGCCACTTCATGAAGGCAATGTTGTTCGAGCAACCGGAATTTTTCCTCACCCAGTTCAGAGAATATTTGAGTAACTGTTTTAAACTGTTTTTCCTCAATGTGATGATCCATATCAATAAAACTGTATCCCAGTTTTTCGGCCAGCAATTTACCAATAGTGGTTTTGCCGGAGCCCATATATCCAATCAGAAAAATCCGGTTCATCTGTTCAACTCTAATTTTTGATGGACAAAAATAGTGATAAATAGTCAATTGTATACATTTTCTAATAAAAACTGTTTCTGAGTTTCACTTCGTTATAAAAATGTGGAAATTGATTCCTTATAGACAATTTACAAATATTTATCATTAACAGACCGAAATAATTTGTATTTTTGCTGTCGCAACTTATTATATTTGTCACTCGATACTACTTTTTCAGCAGACTAAAATATCATTTTGATAGCAAAAAGCTGAATTTTTACTTTATCTTTGCATTGGAATTCAAATAAACTACAAGTGGAAAAAGAAAGTGCTGTCTTATTGCTATTTACCGGAGGAACAATCAGTATGTCCGAAGATCCTACTACAGGAGCATTGCGTCCTATTGATTTTGACCGGCTGCTGGACTACATGCCCGAGTTGAAACAAACCGGCATTCGTGTAAAAAGTATTCCTTTTTTACCTTTAATCGATTCGTCCGATGTTAATCCGCCTGTTTGGGAAAAACTGGCCAACATTATTGCTGAAAATTACGAAGAATACGATGGCTTTGTGGTACTTCACGGCACTGATACCATGGCTTATACTGCATCGGCATTGAGTTTCATGCTCGAAAACCTTTCGAAACCTGTGATTTTTACCGGAGCTCAGTTACCAATCGGTATGATGCGCTCCGATGCAAAAGAAAATCTGATGACCTCCATCGAAATTGCCACTGCCAAAGAAAACGGTCAGGCCATTGTTCCCGAAGTCTGCATATTTTTTGAAGATACGCTTTTCCGCGCAAACCGGACCACCAAGAAAAACGCTGAACATTTCAGTGCTTTTAATTCGTACAATTATCCGCCGTTAGC
This sequence comes from uncultured Bacteroidales bacterium, assembly GCA_903929065.1. Classification (GTDB taxonomy): domain Bacteria; phylum Bacteroidota; class Bacteroidia; order Bacteroidales; family Paludibacteraceae; genus Paludibacter. Next base: position 11,522 of record CAIYTJ010000719.1, read on the forward strand.
TAAAGCCGGCGTGCACATCAAATACTTCCGCTCCTATATTCATTACCCGCATTCGGGCACAAAACTGCGTGTCCGCACCAAAATTGATCAGAATATTGCCATTCTAAAATTATTTCCGGGTATAACCGAGCACACAGTAAATGCCATCCTTCAAATTCCGAATCTGAAAGCCGTAGTGCTTGAAAGTTTTGGAGCAGGCAACGCACCACGACGTATCTGGTTTTACGACGCTTTGAAAGAAGCAACTGAACGCGGCATCCTGATTGTCAATAAAACGCAATGCAGCACCGGATCGGTGGAAATGGGACGTTATGAAACCAGTCTGAATCTGGTAAATGCCGGGGTGATGAGTGCATACGATTGTACCACAGAAGCTATCATTACCAAACTTATGTATTTGCTCGGAGAATATACTTCGGTAGATGATGTAAAACATCGCCTCAGTGTGAGTATGTGCGGAGAAATGACGGTCATTTAGTTGATAGTTTATAGTTCATAGTTCATAGTTCTAATATGATAAGAGCCGTACATTTAAAAATGTACGGCTCTTATTATTTTATTTTTCAACTATAAACTATTCTCATTTTACTTTCACGAATTCGATAAAATCGTAGTTCAGATTTCCCTTTTCCACAGTTCTCAGGGTAAGAACATGTTTTCCTTTGCTTAACTTCAGCTTAGCAAAAATCTGCTGTTTATTCCAGTGATGCCATTGACGCCAGGCTACCGGTTCATCTTTGCTAAACGTAGAAGTTATTAAAACCGGTTCTAACCACGGTTTGCCATCCACATCAATTGCAATTTTACCATCAGCATTGGCTGTATACATCAAAAAGCCTTCATAGAATCCGGCTGCTTTCACTTCTACCGAATATTTGATCCATTCACCCGGTTCAGTCCATCCAACATACAGTTGTCCCATTTTTGGTGCCACTTTGTTGTATGGATTATCGTCGGTTCCACCCACTTTAGTATATGAAATATCAACACCTTCGTTTATACGGAAAGTATTCAGGTAGGTTCCGTCGTTTGGATTCAGTTTGCCACTACCGTTATTGACGCTGTCAGCATCGTGGTAGGCAATTCCTTCGCCACCCGTGTCATATTTTTCGCATTCCACTTTTCCGGGAATTACCTGCAACGAATCATGCCAGGGTTTTCCGGCATAACCGGCTTGTGAATACGATTTTACACTAAATGAAACCAATAAAAAACCGAGAATGGAAAGGGTAACTAGTTTGTTTTTCATACGTAAATATTTTTTGTTTCTAATTTAACGGAGATAATTGAAACTTCGTGTATTTGTTGAAAAATATTTCTGAAAATACAGATTGCATTTTCTCCAATCGTTCCCGTTGCATGACTGATTATTTTCTTTTCAGTTCCAGCACAGCAATTTCGGGTCTGCGAAAAAAACGGAGATGAGGAAACCGTGTTCCAATTCCCGAAGTGATATACGATTGCATAGTTGGAGTCCGTTGAAAGTGTCCGTAACTATACTGTTGACTTTCTTTTGAAAACGCCAGACTTGCCCATATTCCATTTTCGGTAGGAAGAACAGGTGCCCATAAACCAAAAAATGTAACCTGACCTCCATGTGTGTGACCGGAAAGGGTTAAGTCCACTAAATCCGTTTTTAATTGTTTTATATATTCAGGCCGGTGGGATATTAAAATACAAAAATCCTTCTTTTGAACGCCGTTAACAATACTCTCTAAAACCGGCTCTGATCCATTTGGATCATCAACACCTCCAATTTTAATACTATCCCGGCCTATCTTTACCCAATACGATTTGTTATCACATTCTTTTATATGGTTACGAATCATCATTTTCTTTGATAAATCACCATTTACAAAATAGTCATGATTACCCATCACTCCAAATACACCATAGTTGCTTTTAAGTTTTCCCAATTCAGTAAAAACAGGTTCAATATATTTTTCTTCTTCGGAAACATAATCGCCGCCCAGGATCACTATGTCCGGTTGCAGGTTATTAATGCGTTCAACTAGTTTCCTCACCCTTTCTTTTGACAATGCAACACCATGATGAATGTCGGAAACAAATACAATCCGCTTGCCATCAAAAGAAGAAGGGATATCCGGTGATTCAATAGTTACAGGTGTAATTTTAATCCATCTTGTTTCAAGTGAAGAATAAGTCAGCAAAACAATACCAACTACTAAAACTATAAATAATCTTTTGGTTTTTCTTTTAAATTTCATTTGGTAATTTTGTTTTGCGTTATATATCAACTAATCATTTTTGAAAGCTCTCCGGCAATTTTTTCCCCTCTTTCGGCATCACGCCGCTGGAGTATTATATCATTAGCCTGTTGTGCGAACGCCCTGGCAGTTGCATAACCTATGCCAGCCGTTCAGAATGAAATTACAATTATCTTCACCTTCGATAAATTGATTTAAGTATTTAATACACTGGTTTAGAACATTGTAATTCATTCCACGTTTGTGGGTTTCAACAGTCTGGTTAGCCATTGGTTCCGCAACTAATTAATAATTTCGGCTCTCTCGTCGGCTTTTATATTCGCCAGAATTTCGCGCCATTTCTGGAGCTCTTCAGGTGTTTGTCTCTCCCAATCTGTTAGTTCCCCAATAATTTTCAAAGGTGCTGTGCTGCGATAGGAACGTGTCGGATTGCCGGGAAATTTTTTGTCCGTTACATTCGGGTCATTTTCAAAGCTCCCGGTCGGTTCGACGATATAAACACGTTCGCATCCTTCACCTTCGGCCAAAGCTGCAGCAAGTCCCGCTCCCTTAGTCAGGGCCGTGAAATAAATATGATTCATAATGATTTCAGGCTTGTAATTCGACCTGAACCCTGCTGTAAGCAAATCTCCAATCTGCAAATCCGCTTTCGTACCATGATAAAAGGGACCGTTATCTAATCCCCCGGTCCCATCTGATACCCCGATTTTGCTTTTCATCCTTTAAAGCGTTGTTTTTAAAGCTAACGAGAGTCTGCGCAATATGTTGTGCCATTTTATTTTTTTCAACTCTTTTGCATAGCTGTCGCTTTATGCTATTGCTTTTTCACTCTTCATTAGGGTAGGTGAAGTTCAATATTCTCCTTTAATGACAAAGAATGAACCACGAATTGTTCCTGCAAGTTTCGACTTTTGTCTGACAAACTTGAATTTCGTTTCAAGCTCTTTTGGTACATCCATTCCTTCCGAAAGTTTAAAGCCTACGGCTCGTTTTTTAGGATTATCCAGTGTGTATAAAACATTGATTGAAAGTCCGCTTTCATAGAATACATATGTCCATTTTACACCTTCAACCACGAATTGGGTTGTTTCAAGGGGCTTTGAAGAAATAATAATATTACGTTCATTTTGAAGTATTTTAGTGACATAGTCGAGTACTTCTTTGCTCTCACTTACAGGGCTGACAGTAAAATCATGATTGTATTTGTTTTTAAAATACCTTGCTTCGTTAGCACGTAAACCAGCCAGTGATTTCGAAACAGGCGATGACTCCAAACCGGCTAAAGATACATTTACGAAATCTACAATATTTGCCATAATTACCTCCTTTTTATAAAAACATTTAAATGGTTACTAAACTTAATTTTTACCTGAAATTATTTGTTGAATATTTAAACAGTTATATTTTAATATAGTTCACCACCACTGTAGTCTTATGACCTGTGCTTCTTTTATCAATTAGATGGGATAATAAATTCACACAATTATGTATTCTAAGTGGTTCAATGCTTGAGTTTTTCTATTCGCCCGGTTTAATCAGACTGAAGTCTTCCCGGTTGGTAAAATATTCAATTCCTAATACTAATAGCATTGAACTTATAAAGGACACTTTCTGCATGATAGCTAATAATCCCCAATTGCCTGAACCGTATAAGAATAATGTGTAGTAAAACAACAATAAACAAATAATACAGGCGAATTTAAATACATGAAGCTTTGTCTTTAGGATAAAAACCGTAATATAAAATAAACCAATCAAAAACAACGTGCTCGATGTTATAACCATCTTGTCGTGTAAGGGTGTTACGATTAAGAAACTAAATAGTATGTTGCCGGCACCAATTACTTTTAAGACAGTAGCAGCGGTTCTTACAGTAATCTTTTTTGACATATGGATAAAAAATAATCCATAACCAACCGAGTGGAATGCCATTCCAATAATTGCCCAGATTCTGGAGGAATTCTCTAATCCATTTATCGCTTTTGCAGCAAACAAGTTGCTTATAAAGTTTTTTGTCCAGTCGAACCCTGTAGAATTTTTGTCAAGTATCGAGCCGCCCGGATAAACCAGGGTTGCAGTTACTATTAAAATCACAGAAATGACAATGCATATTAAAACTAAATATTTCTTAACTATTTGCATATCTGTCAAACTTTTAATTTGCCGAATAAGCTACGTATTATTTCACATTCCCTTTTGTTTGTTACGAGTGGGGAAAATGAGTGGTTCATTGTTTAATTCAAATATTCTTCAATTACAATTTTTGTCTGTCCCATCATTACTTTAAATGAGTTTGGCTTATTCATCAACTCGCCTAAATTCTTTGGAATCACTTGCCACCTAAGCCCATACTTATCCATACACCAACCGCATTGCGATTCTTTACCTTCCTGAGTAAAATAGTTCCAATACCTGTCAATTTCACCCTGATCTTCACAATTAATTATAAACGATACTGCGTCATTTAAGGGTTGATGTTCTATAGCGGTATTCATAAAGACATATTTCTGTCCAAAAATAGTCACATAACACATCTCCGTTTTTCCGCTTGGCGTTTCTCCAAGAGCTGTGATTTGTTCACATTCAAAGTCTTTTAGAAAAATGGTTTTGTAATATTCTATGATTTTTGAGATATTACCTCCATCAGCGCTAAACCATAGGTTTGGAACAATTTTATTTTTATCCATATTTTTATATTTTAAGTTGATAACATGTCTTGTCTGTAAATATATTTTTACACCACCTCTTAACCAACATGGGGCTGGTGATTCATACAATTTATTTTATCTAACAATAAACTCCTTATTTGTTTCATACCCGGGTAAATTAATTTTATTCTTTTTGCCATGACACCCTCCGCCGCCGCACGAATTCTCCGTTTGGTATTACTTATTAATTATTTGTTTTCCCATAAGTTGAAATCGCCCGTAGAGTGGTCAACCTTTAACCGTCCATGCACCAAAAGCGCATTTATGATGTTCGGGCAATTCAAGTTCGCGCCATATTTCTTTTGCCACATCACCCATTTGAATCTGACGATATCCACCTGTAAACTTATCTGCACGTTTCAGGACAGCACCACCCGCACCTTCAACAATTTGACCACAAGCAACCATGGTCCAGTCTAAAGTGGATGATTTCAGACTTTCCAATGCGCCATGATGATCACGATCGACGTGACGTAGAAAAGTATTGCTTAATATGAAGGCAGTAATGTGTCCGGGAATAGTTTTTGGCATCAAAGTAAGTACAGAAATACCCACATACCTTATTGAACTCTTTCCGGAAAGTGCATCAGCCACTAAACGGGTAGAATCTGTAAGTACGGTGGATTTCGCGAGACCACCGCCCAATAAATTCACCACGGCATCGTAATTTCCTTTCGTCAGAATATCAATTAACACACCTGCATCCAACACATTGCCCTGAATGTAATTTATACCTTCCGTCGTTACCGGCTTTCTGACTACTGCATCAATAGTATGACCTTTTCCGTTGGATTGTTGAATAAAATTCCTGCCCACATTTCCTGTGGCACCTAATACTAAGATTTTCATGTTGATTGCTCCGTTTAGAAATTAGTACTGATTATTTAATTCCACACTCATTCGTTTATAACCAGTGTGGAGAGTGTTTATTGTCTGTAATGGTTTGATTTGATGTTGTCAGCTGCCAATCTCACTGTTTCTTCAATTCTTTTTGTCGTGTTTCATCCTTCTTTTCATTAAGAATCCACTCTAAAATAATTCGTTTTGAAGAAGGAGGAAAAGCCAGAAAGTTTTTTAATGCTATCGGGTTCGTATTAAGTTGATTTTGCAAGTCGTCCGGAATGATAGAATTCTGAACATCAACCAATGCTTCCCAGGTACCTGTTTCTTTTGCCAGATCAATAAGTTTTTGTCCGCTTGAAGTCATTAAACCCTGCTCGGTCATTTTTTCAGCTCTCTCGCGGTTGGCTTTACTCCAGTTACTTTTAGGTTTTCGTTGTGAAAAGAACTGGTATTTACTTTCTTCATTACGTTTGTGTGCAACACTGTCAATCCAGCCAAAACAAATAGCTTCTTCAACAGCTTCATCATAATATATACTTTCAATGTCGCAATTCTTGTGGTAAATGATTAGCCAGACTGATTTTTCTTTTTCGCAATTTTCCTCCAGCCATTTTCGCCATTCCTGACGTGTAGTGGCATGTATAGCATTTATTTCATTATGTAGTTCCATTAGCTGCTAAACTATAGTTGATATTTTATTTTGCTACATTTTTCTGTTTTTATTGCTGTACCTTAAAAACCGATTCCTGTTCCGGATCAGCTTTAATGCGATTAATTCACTTTGCTTTATTGACACAGATTACACCGCATCAGCAAGTGCCGGACTTCAGATTAAAACAAACTCTTTAGCTCTGTTTTTATTGATAAGATTTCCATTTCTTAATCCAATAAAATCGCGGTATGAAGAATACTCATAATCTTCGGCTTTTTCTACGATATTGGCTGTAACAGGATTATTGTGAATATAGTTCCAACACACTAAAGGATATTCTTTTTCAGAAACTCGTACATTGATTTGAGTACCTGAAGATGTGTTGAAATAAGATGGAGTAATTCCTTCAAACCTTGTTACACACTCGGCTTTGGTATGTGGTTTGAATAGTGAACCGCTTCTTTTCTCCTGTATATTGATTGCTCGTGTATAGGAAGTCAATATAATTGCAATTGATTTATTAAGGGTTTGTTTTTTAGTATTATTGGTAGCACGACTTAGAGTCGTACTACCAATTTCAGAGCTACTACTTTCATCCCTTACTTCTATTTCTATTTCATTTACATAAATCATCAAATGGAAATGATTTGGCATGAAGCACCAGGC
>CAIYTJ010000720.1 GCA_903929065.1 uncultured Bacteroidales bacterium
CAGAACTATTGTTGAATATCCATGGCTTGTTGCATATTTTTCGACAGAATAAACCAGTTGAGTGCCAATTTTCAATGATCTCATTTTCTCATCCACCGCAAACTGTCTCATTTTTAACGTATCTTCATTGATCGGTGTAAGAATCAACACCCCTACAAGTTTGCCTGTTGAAAAAGCTCCAATATGAACGTCATTTCTTTCGGCATCAAGATTTTCATCATATAAACTCATGCCTAATGGCTTGCGAAGCACTTCATCTCTGAGCTCCAACTCGCTTTTATACTCAGTCGAATTAAATATGATTTCTTTGATTTGAATTTCTTTATCTGCTTCCATTATTTTTTGAAAAAGGTCAATACTGTTTTATTGAATAACTCCGGATGTTGCTGACATACTCCGTGATTGGAATCGGGGAAAATGCAAAGTGAAGCATTGGTGATTGATTGAAATATTTTCAGGGTATGTTCTGCTTTGATAAAATCATGATCTCCTGCCATAACCAGTACAGGACATTGAATCAATGCAAGTTGTGAGTAAGGAATGTTCGGCTGGTCAATCATCATTTTTGTCAGTGCAATCTGTGTTTTAGTGGCAGTTTTCGAGTTCATCACAAAGTTTTTCATACTCATAATACCATCAATAGGAATTGCTGTGGAATCCGGTACCACATTGGCACCCGTAATTGCCAGCCGTTTCACTTTCTGAGGGCATTTCATGGCCATAATCAATCCGTCGTTACCACCATCGCTCCACCCCAACACGTAAGCCGAACTGATATGCAGATAATCGAGTAATGCACAAAAATCGTTAGCCATTAAATCATACGAAATACTGTCCGCCGAACCTCCCGATTTTCCCTGCAACCGGCTGTCGATGGCAATGACATGATAATATTTTTCGAAAAAAGGAATCTGATGGCTGAAAGCATGAATGGAACCTCCGTTGCCATGAAGCAAAATCAAGGGTTCACCTTTGCCATAACTCTCGTAATAAATCTGAATACCGTTTACCGGTGCGAAATGTCCGGCATTTGGATTACTTCCATAAACAATTGAGTTTTTTTGGGCAAAAGCCGTTGTAAAGGTAATCATCAGTATGATTATCCCCAAAATCATTCTTCTTTTCTGCATGTTTTATTTATTTGTCAAAATTGAGTTTTTTGAAATCGCCCAGTTTCATAGCTTTAGCCCGGAACTTTTTACCGGCATTCTTTTCACTTCTAAAATCGCTTATACGGCTGAGTCCGAAATACGCATAGGCTGCATATTCATTGCCATAATCACCAAAAACAGCTATTCTGGCAAGTCCCGAACTGTAATATTGTTGTGCCAGACCAATATCGTGATATTTCTTCTCCTGTAGTATTCCTTTAAAAATAGTCAATTGTGACTGAAAATATTTATTTTCCGATTCGGTTACCGAGGCATTTATCAGTCTTTCTGCTTCATCATAGTGTTTAATCAACAAAAGATTCTTAATGTAAACAGCCAGGTATAATGCATTACCGGGATACGTTTCGTGAAGTGATCTGCAATAATACAATGCTTTATCGTAATTGTTTTCAAAATTTAAATAAATCCACGTTAGCAATAAATATGTTTCTGCTTTAAGTACAACCGCATCAACAGATGCAGTATTTAATTCCTTTAATCCTTTTTCCATATTACCATGATGAAAAAGGCTTGCCA
>CAIYTJ010000721.1 GCA_903929065.1 uncultured Bacteroidales bacterium
AATCATAAAACCACCTTTGGTAGCAGTTTCTTTTTCGATGGCTACTTTGGTTTGTCCGCTCAGGCTAAAGCTTACGGTAGCTACCGGTATGGGTTTTCCGGTGGAAGCTTCGGTAACAATGCCTTGAACCTGTAATGTGCCTGTGCCTTGCTCCACTATTTTACGCGAATTTTTGTAGCCTGCATAAAAAGTAGTTTCGGTTAGTTTTACTATTTCCACCAGTGCGTCAATATTGCTCAGTGCTTCGTCGGCAATGGCAAAAGCCTGAGTTTCGAGCAAGGTGTTTTCTTTGCTTTTCAACTGACTTTGGCGTGTTTGCGGAACAGATTCGGCATACGCATCAATAGCTGTCCGAAAAGCCGTTTGTGATGCAGCTGTCAACAAATACTCAGTCAGATCCGCAATATTCGCATCTATGCGGGTGTGAAGTCCATTGGCCATATCCAGCAGTTCAAGTGCACCCACATGCCGCAGGTTGGTGATGGTAAATTTGGTTTCAGATAGCAACACCGTGTTGCGTTGGTACTTGGCATAAGCCTGAATTTTTGCCGAAGCATCGGCAGTGATGGTCATGAGTGATTCCCGCAGTTGTTGTTTGTTGTCGGTCACCCCTTTTGTGTTGTAATGCATTTGTTCGCTGTTGGTTTGAATCTGTTCAATAGCATTGTTCAGTGCCGTCAAAAACTCACTGAAGTTAGGAAGTTTGGCGGTAATAGCCTCGTTCGATAACAAACAGATACGCAATGTCAAATACATTTTCAGTTTTGATTCTTGTTTCGAATTCATAATTGATTTATTTAGTTTTATTGTTGTCCGATAAAAATATATATTGTTGAAAATTGTCCCTTATCTGTTTAAAAATCAGATATGGGCTTTTTGTTTTATAAAACCAAGCCCTATGTTGGAAAGATGCTTAATTGCATTTCTCGTTTGTATGATTCATTCTTTTCCCTCCAGGTTTTCTCTGGGTCATTGAGGAAGCTATATAAGTTGATATAACTCATAAGTTGTCCACGTAAAAGGCTAGTCATATTTGAGAACGCCCACTGACGTTTTACTTTACTACGAACCAGCATTAGAAGTAAATTTGCGATCATAGCTGTCCATATTTGTATTTCAATGGCATTTACATTGTCGCCCAGAAAATACTTCAATGGAAAATTTTGTTTCAATTGTTTGAATAAAAGCTCTATTTGCCATCGTCGACGATAGATTTCAATAATCATTTCAGCTTCAAAGTCAGTATTGTTAGTCAAAGACACCAATACTTTTTTCTTTTGCTCATCCCAATAAGCTATTCTTCTGGCAGTATGAACAAGTTCTTTACCTTTGCCATATCTGAGGGAAATAATTTCATCTATTAGAATCCCATTGTCAGCTGTTTCAGGAATATCAATTTCTTCGACACTATTGTACAAAGCATTACTTTTGAATTTTGTCACATACCAGACACCTTGATTCGTAAATTGCTCATAAGCTGCATAATCTACATAACCCTTATCGAATACAATGATAGAACCTTGTGCCAGGTTTATTTCCTTGAGTAATATATGATCATGTATTGCAGCACCAGTATATCTAATCAGACATGGAGTATTCTCCGATGCTTTAATCAACGTATGTGCCTTTATTCCACCTTTCTTTTTGCCATTTTTACTGTTCCGTCCTACGCCTTTTAAAATCTCTTTAAACAAGGTTATGGTGGTGGAATCCATTATGTACAGACGCTTCATGTCGGATTTACTCAAGTGGCTGTCCGATAAAACGCAGGCATATTGCTTATAAAGCATTTTGTAGATACTGCCAAAGAATGAACTCGCTCGTCGCTTATTTGCATCAGCCAAAGTGCTACGCTTAGCACTGTAATTGATACTCAAATGAGATAGTTTGGTTGCATTAGAAAGCAAACTGATAACCACTTCCCGTAACGAATCAAAACCACCAATAACTGCATAGAGCATTGTAATGAAATGTGTCAGACCATCGAGCTTCTTTATGTATCTATCAGCTTGTTGAGACTTAGCAAGGCGTCGAACATTTCCTTTATCTACAAAATTTAATAGCTGACCAAATATCGGCTGTCCGATAAAATGTTTATCTTTGCTCATGTTATATATTTAGAGTGTGGTAACTTCAAATATACAACTTTGGAGCTGATTTGAAAAAATTGGCTCCTTTTTTATTTTATCTGGAAACTTTTATCGGACAACAATAATAAAATTATAAACATTTGATATTGAATTGCAAAAAAAAAGAGATTCTAACACTTAAGTCAGAATCTCTTTCATTTGAGAGCGGAAGACGGGACTCAAACCCGCGACCCTCAGCT
>CAIYTJ010000722.1 GCA_903929065.1 uncultured Bacteroidales bacterium
ATTATGCTTGTAACAAACATTGTTGCTGCGATCTTCCTGCTGATAACCTTGATAGGAACAGTTTTAAGCCCTGTTAAATTTGTTTTTCCTGCTTATTTTACCCTTTTTTATCCTGTTATTTTAATAGTCAATTTTGGATTCGTAGTTTTTTGGTTGATTACCAGAAAATGGGCATTCCTATTGTCATTGAGTTTGTTACTTCTTTCTTCAAGCCAGATTAGCAATACTTTTCCGGTTCATTTCGGAAGTTTGGCCAAAAGTAAAGAAGTGACACCCATTCATTTATTGACTTATAACACCAAAATGAGTGGCGATCTGGTGAAAGATACACCTCAAAAAAGAAATAATGTAATTCGTTATGTTATTGATTCTAATGCTGATATCATTTGTTTGCAGGAATTTGAAGTAAGTACACTAAAACAATACATTACATTTAAAGACATGATGTGTATTTTTGCAAAATATCCGTATAAACATGTGGAATTTAAGGCAAAAGTGCATACTTCTTTGTTGGGAATTGCTACATTTTCAAAATACCCAATTATTAATAGGCAACGAATTGAATTTAAATCCAGATTTAATATGTCAATTTCTACCGACATTAATGTAAATGGAACCATCATTCGTCTGTTCAATAACCATTTGGAGTCTAATCGTATCACTGAATCAGACAAGGCACTTTCTTCAAAATTAAAAGATAAATTTGATGCTGAAAATCTGACCGATGTAACTCTTCATTTTTCGCAGAAACTGGGCTCAGCTTATAAACTAAGGGCTAATCAGGCAGATACAATTGCAACATTAATATCAAATTCACCTTACAAAGTGATTGTTTGTGGTGATTTTAACGATGTTCCTGCTTCATATGCATATACAAAAATGAAAGGAAATCTGAAAGATGCCTTTGCCGAAACCGGTTTGGGATTTGGTTGGACTTTTAAAGAACCATTTTACGGTTTCCGCATTGATTATGTGCTTTACGATTCCAATACTTTTACTCCGGTTCGCTTTGACGTTGATAAGGTGAATTATTCAGATCATTATCCGGTTTCTTGCCAGTTTAAAATAAACAAAATATAATCAAATAACAATTTAAAACTTATTATTATGAATGCACCTGCAAATTTAAAGTACACTAAAGAACACGAATGGATCAGAATTGAAGGCAATACCGCTTATGTCGGTATTACAGATTACGCACAAAGCGAATTGGGTGAAATCGTTTTTGTAGAAGTTGAAACAATTGGCGAAACACTTGCCGAAGGTGAAGTTTTCGGAACAGTTGAAGCCGTAAAAACAGTATCTGATTTGTATTTGCCGGTTGATGGTACTGTTCTGGAATTTAATGAAAGTTTAGAAGATAGTCCTGAACTTGTAAACGATGATCCTTACGGAAAAGGTTGGATGGTTAAGATTGAAATTACGAATGCTTCTCAAATTGACGCATTACTTTCAGCTTCTGAATACGAAGCTTTGATAGGTTGATTAATCTGATATTAATCTGAATTCTAGTTATTTAATTCATTTTCAACAATTAAATGAAACCAAAAGTAAGTATAATTATGGGCAGCACTTCCGATCTGCCCGTTATGGAAAAAGCTGCAGCTTTGCTCGACGAATTTGAAATTCCGTTCGAAATAAATGCACTTTCGGCTCATCGCACACCGCATGAAGTTGAAGTTTTTGCTTCCAATGCTCATAGAAATGGTATTGAAGTAATTATTGCTGCAGCTGGAATGGCGGCTCATTTACCTGGCGTAATAGCTTCAATGACCGCAGTTCCTGTTATTGGCGTTCCGATAAATGCGTCGTTGGATGGAATGGATGCTCTGTTGGCAATTGTTCAAATGCCTCCGGGCATTCCGGTTGCAACGGTTGGAATTAACGCTTCGTTAAATGCAGCTATTTTGGCAGTACAAATGTTAGCCGTAGGGGATGAAAAATTGCAACTGAAGTTGGTACAATACAAGGAAAATCTAAAGAAAAAAATTGTTGAAGCTAACGAACAACTTGCTCAGGTGAAATATAAATTCAAAACCAATTAAGCATTTCTGATAGTATGAAAAAATCACTTCTTTTTTTGCTAATTATTTCATTGTTTGTGTCTTGTAACCAAAAGAACAAATTCCGTGTACATGGAAAAGTAATTGATGGTGCAGGAAAAATACTTTATTTTGAACACAATGGCTTAACTGCAACTGTTGTTTTAGATTCTGTTAAGTTAGGTTCGGATGGTGAATTCAGTTTTAAATCAGTCAGACCAAAATATCCAGATTTATATCGATTGCGGTTAAACGGAAATATTATCACTTTTGGGGTTGACTCATGCGAAAACATTTCAGTTGACGCGAAAATGAATAATTTTGCTACTGATTACACGCTGACCGGTTCTGAAACTTCATTGCAAATTCAAAAGTTGCGAAAATCGGTTATGAATATTCAAACCAAGGTAAATCAAATCAATCAAACGATGACTGTCGTTGAGCAAAATGCTAAAATTGCTGATATTGAGAAAGATATTGATGTCCATAAAGACATGGCCAGAAAATTAATTCTCCAGAATCCACGTTCTTTGGCGGCCTATTTTGCCATTTACCAACAAATTAATAATACCTATTTATTTTCTCCATATCAGAAAGAAGATAAGCCTTATTGTGCGGCAGTTGCTACTTCATTTACTACATTTATGCCTGAATATGAGCGAAGTAAAAATTTATATAATCTGGTAATTGATGCTATAAAACAAGAACGTAATCAAAAGGAAAAACAAACCTGGAATCAAATTTTATCGAAAGCTGACGCCGGTTATATCAACATTGTACTGCCTGATAATAAAAATGTTGAGCGCAAATTATCATCTATTGAAGGAAAAGTGGTTTTAATCGATTTTGCAATTTACGAAACAAAACAAAATGCTGATTACACATTGTCATTAAGGGATTTATATAAGAAATACCACAACCGTGGCTTTGAGATTTTTCAGATTTCAGTAGATAAAGATAAAACCGCATGGCAACAAGCTGTCGAGACTATTCCATGGATTTGTGTTCGTGACGAAAATGGTCAGGAAACAAAATACCTTGACTCATATAACGTTAAAGCTATTCCAACTGCCTTTATTCTTAATAAAAAAGGAGTAATTGTTGGTCGTTATAATTCAATACCTGAAATTCAGGCTGCCGTTGAAAAAAACTTGTAATTTTCATAATTTATTCCTGTAAATTATGTCGCTGATAAAAGAAGCTGCACTTTCTGTTGGATTTGATGCTTGTGGTATTGCCAAAGCTGAATTTTTGACAGAGGATGCAGCTTTTTTGAAACAATGGCTGGCAGATGGAAATCATGCTGATATGCTGTATTTGGAGCGAAATTTTGAAAAGCGTGTCGATCCCGCGCTTTTAGTTCCCGGCTGTAAATCTGTGGTGGTGGTTTTAATGAATTACTTTTCCGAACAGCTGCAAGATATCACTGCACCTCAGATTGCAAAATATGCTTATTCTTCAATTGATTACCATCAGGTTTTAAAATCAAAATTAAAAGAACTTGAATTAAAAATCATCGAAATTTATGGTTCCGAATGCGTTTCGCAAAATCATCAACATCTTTTTGTTGATTCCGCTCCGGTACTTGAACGGTGTTGGGCGCATCGTGCAGGTTTAGGTTGGATTGGCAAAAATAAGCAACTTATTCATCCGGGTTTAGGCTCATACACTTTTATTGGTGTTTTAATGCTGAATATCGAAGTTGAATATGACTTGCCAACTTCTGACCGATGTGGGAATTGTTCTCATTGTATCGACTCTTGTCCTACCAAAGCATTAAATAATAACATTTTAGATGCCAGAAAATGTATTTCTTATCTTACAATCGAGAATAAAAATGAAATATCTGAAGAATTTCACAATCAACTTTCAAATTGCGCTTTCGGTTGTGACATTTGTGCCGATGTTTGCCCGTGGAATAAAAAATGGGCAAAACAAAATTCACACGATGGATTAAATCCGTATTCAAAAGATGATGATTTAAATTTTTTAAAATGGAAATTTGAAAAATGGTCTGATCTTTCAAAGGAAAGATTTGATGTAATTTTCAAAAATTCTGCTATTAAACGTGCCGGTTTTATTAAATTCAAACAAAACATTGAAATTTTAAAAATGACAAATAAATTAAACTAGAATAATGATATTTATTTGATATTAAGCGTATAAAAATATTTCTGCAAACTAGGCATCACTTCAATATTCACACGATTATAGATTTTAAACTACTTTTTTGTAAATAATTTGCAGAAAAATTTTTTCTTTCCAATTCATTCGTTATATTTGCACTCTGATCATTTTTATTAACCTCAAAAATTAAAAACGCCTATCGCCAAGAATTACTTTGAACCTCAAAATTAAAAGTAATGAAAAATCTGAATCAATTAACC
>CAIYTJ010000723.1 GCA_903929065.1 uncultured Bacteroidales bacterium
AATTATATCTCAGTTGCAAAGTTGGCAATCTTGCTGTCTAAGTTTCCATTTTGCTTTTTCAAATAAATCTCTGTTGTATTAAAGCTTGCGTGTCGTAGGTGATTTTTTAAATCGTAGGGTTTTGCACCATTGTCTATCAGGGCAATAGCACCACTGTGTTTCCAACTATAGAACTTATGCTCCTCTGAGATTCCTAAAACCTCACGATATCTATTGAATCGATTACGAAGAGTATTCTTTCCTAATGGTTCAGCACCCGGTCTTCCAAACTTTCCAAATACATATAAATCCTTATCAGTAAATAAATGTAGTTGAAGAGCCTTCATTTCGTCAATCAAAAAAGGAGGAATTCCAACAATTTCTGTTTGATTATTTTTTGCCTCAATGTTTGGAATTCTGAATGTTGCTTTGTCAAAGTCAATCCATTTCAATTTCATAAGTCTCAATTCAGTTCCCGGGCGAATAGCACAATAATATTGCACTTGACATGCCAACCACAATTGAGGGTCTGTTCCCGAAATAGCTTCCTTTAGTTTTCCACGATCATCTTTTTGGAAAGGTACAGCAGCACAATCTACTATTTTGCCCATTACAGGGATTTTTTCGGCAGGATTTCGATCAATTATTTCAAGTCCCAATTCAAAATCAAAAAAAGTATGAAGAATTTGAATGTACTTCTTAATAGTTAATCGACTTAATTCTTGTTCATCAGAAAGCCACATTGAAAATGCGATAATGTTTTGACGAGATATGTTTCTAATGTGCAACTCATTCAACTTATTTCTTTCCAGCCATGAATTAAATATTCGCATTTTTGACTGGTAATTTTCGAAGCTTTTATGATTGACTTTTTGCTTCATTACAGCAAGAAATTCGCTCAAATTTGTTCGAGTAGTCACCACTTGATCTCGAACTTCGCCATAACGTTTGGCTTCATTGCGATAAAGTAGCTCATCAGCGTACACCTTTGTTACACTACCAAGCAAATAAGCACCCGACTTCAACCATTCGGTTTTTTCTTTTATGATTAATGCGGCTTCTTTTCTTCTCGCTTTTTCAGTCCCTTCAGATAAACCTTTGTAAACTCTTTCAATTCTTTGTTCAGTCTCGCCGGGCATCCTCCATTTGTATTCAACATACCAATTTCGGGTCAAATCACCACCACGGTCATTTAGTGATGGGAAAATAATAATACTTCGTTTTCGTGCCATAATCGTGTAATTTTACATGTGTAAATACTTAAAATCTAATAAGTTACAAGTAATACACTATTATACACGATTAAAATTAATTTTATGAGTTTTTTAATGTACTCATTTTCAATACATTAAATGGTTTTAGTGGAGCTGGAGGGAAACTCTCGACCACGATTATTATGCTTGAAATAAGAAGTTTAATACTGCTCTGTTTTGTCTGTTTGTGTCTGTTAGTCTGTTTAAATCTGTTAGTTTAATTCATAGATTTTGAAGATGTTAGATTTTATTGAAACGGCAAAGGAAATCTTAATTACTTTAAGATC
>CAIYTJ010000724.1 GCA_903929065.1 uncultured Bacteroidales bacterium
AAAACAGTGAGAGAAACACTTAGAAAAAATTTTAATAATTCACCTGCAGGATTGCCTGGAAATGATGATTGTGGAGTTATGTCAACCTGGTTATTATACGGCATGATGGGATTTTATCCAACTTGCCCGGGAGATATGAATTATCAGCTCACAAGTCCTGTATTTGATAAAGTGACCATAAAACTAAACAATCAGTTTTATCCCGGAAAAGAATTTGTAATCACGGCTAAAAATCAAAATTCGGAAAATGTGTTTATCAAATCAATGCAATTAAACGGCAAAAAACTTAATAAATTTACAATCAATCATGCTGATATTGTTAATGGAGCAGTTTTGAATTACGTATTGAAAAAGAATCAATAAGCTATTGTCAACGAATTGAATTTATAAATTAAAAAATCTCTGAATTTCAAATGAAAAACCTCAAAACCCTAATTGTAAGTATCTTGTTAATTGGATTTTCTGTAAATGTTTTAGCTCAAAAACCAATTTATTTAGATAATAATCAACCAATTGAGAAACGTGTACAAAATGCACTTTCGTTGATGACCTTGGAAGAAAAAGTAGCTATGTGTCATGCTCAATCTACGTTCAGTTCCAAAGGAGTTCCACGTTTGGGAATTCCGGAAGTTTGGATGGATGATGGACCCCATGGAATCCGGGAAGAATTATTATGGGATAGTTGGGGTAGTGCAAAATTTACAAATGATTCATGTACAGCATTCCCTGCATTGACTTGCTTATCAGCTACATTTAATCCTGAATTGGCTTTATTGTATGGAAAATCTATTGGCGAAGAAGCCCGCTACCGAAATAAAACCGTGCTTTTAGGCCCGGGTGTTAATATTTACAGGACTCCGCTGAATGGTAGAAATTTTGAATACATGGGCGAAGATCCATATTTATCTTCACGTATGGTTGTGCCTTATATTCAGGGTGTCCAACAGAATGGTGTGGCAGCTTGTGTTAAGCATTTTGCGATGAATAATCAGGAAAAATGGCGTGGACATATCAATGTAAATGCCAGTGATCGTGCTTTGCGTGAAATCTATTTGCCGGCATTTAAAGCAGCAGTTCAAGAAGGACGTGCATGGTCAGTAATGGGTTCATATAACCAGTTTCGGGGAGAACATTGTTGTCACAATGATTTATTGTTAAACAAGATACTAAAAGGCGAATGGAATTTTGATGGAGTAGTAATCAGTGATTGGGGTGGAGTGCACAACACCGATCAGGCAGTATCAAAAGGTCTGGATATAGAAATGGGAACAAATTCAGCACGTGTTAAACAAAGCGTCAAAAATAAATATGATGAATATTATTTAGCAAACTCATACCTAAATGGCATTAAAGCAGGAAAATACGATGAAAAATTATTGGATGACAAAGTGAGTCGTATTTTACGAATGATATTCAGGACAACAATGAGTGCTGATCGACCATACGGAAAGTTTGTCAGTCCGGAACATTCTGATGCAGCGCGTCGAATTGCTGAGGAAGGTATTGTTTTGTTGAAAAATGACAAGCAATTTTTACCAATTCAGGTTGGTAAATACAAAACGATAGCGGTGATTGGCGAAAATGCAACCCGAAGTTTAACAGTTGGAGGTGGTTCTTCACAATTGAAAGCCAATTATGAAGTGTCACCATTAGCCGGTTTGATAAAAAAATACGGGAAAGAGCATATCGTTTACAGTAAGGGATATGAAACAAACACCGAAATGTATAGCAAAAAGATAAACACAAAAATCAATGTCGATTCATTGCTAAATGCTGCGGTTGAAGTAGCTAAACAAGCGGATGTGGTTTTGTTTATCGGAGGATTGAATAAAAATACAATGCAGGATTCCGAAGGAGAAGACAGGGTTGCATACAATCTTCCTTTTGGTCAGGATAGACTGATTTCAGCCTTACAAAAAGTAAATAAAAACATTGGAGTAATCATTCTAAGTGGTAATGCAGTGGCAATGCCATGGCAAACTGATGTGCCATCAATAATGGAAGGTTGGTATTTGGGTTCTGAGGCAGGCAATGCATTAGCCAATGTAATTTCGGGAACAGTCAATCCTTCCGGAAAATTACCATTTTCATTCCCTAAAAAACTGGAAGACAACGGAGCCATTTCTTTTGGTAATGAATCATATCCCGGCGATAGCATTAATGAGAATTACAAAGAAGATATTTTGGTTGGATATCGCTGGTTTGATACAAAAAAAATAGCACCACAATTTGCTTTTGGCCATGGATTGTCATATACAACTTTTGAGTATAGTAATGCCACAACGGATAAAACGAATTATAAGGAAAATGATTTAGTTAAATTGACTTTCAATCTTAAAAATTCAGGAAAGCTAAAAGGAGCTGAAGCTTCACAAGTTTACATAACACAGATAAAATCGTCTGTTTTGCGCCCTGCAAAAGAGCTTAAAGCTTTTTTCAAAGCGACATTAGAACTAGGAGAAAATAGATTAATCACTATCAACTTGCCTGTTAAAGATTGGGCATTTTTTAATGATAAAACCCAGAAATGGGATGTTGAACCTGGTAAATTTACAATCCAAATTGGTTCTTCATCTGCTGACATTCGGCAGAAAGTTTCAGTTGTAATAGAATAATTCAGTTAGATTTACATTTTAATAATAAGAACAAAATCTAAAGTTTTGTTCTTATTATTTTACCATTAT
>CAIYTJ010000725.1 GCA_903929065.1 uncultured Bacteroidales bacterium
CGAATATCCGCCATTTTTTTGACTGCCACGTAAAATCGAACGGTTCACAATTCCCGGAATTCCATCGTAACTGAACACTGCATTCCGGTGATAATGGCCATTCAGCACTGCTTTCACGTTATATTTCTGAAGCAAACCCGTCATTTCCCTGTAATTATCAAGATCACCTTTCAAAAGCGGATAATGAGTAATTACAAATGTTGGCCTGTTTTTGTTTAATTCATTTTTTACAAAATTGAAGTCTTCCGCTGCAATATGTCCTATATTTCCACCTTTTTCCGGTCCGGTCGGAAATCCAACAAACTGGTAACCCGAATGAGAAAAGGAAAAAGTATCTTTCTGAAAAACCTCAATAAAGTTTGTAGAACCATCATGACCCTGGTGTGTATCGTGATTGCCGGAAGTAATATAATAAGGCATTTTTAGTCCGTCAAGGATTTTTTTGGCAATTTTCAATGAATTTATATCGCCTAAATCACTGTCGTCTCCCGAAATCAACACAAAATCAATTTCTCGATTCGAATTCACTTCATTTACAGCAAGATTCAGATCTTCAGCATTTTGTGGTTTTAGAACGGAAATGTGTAAGTCGGTAAATAGAGCGAAGCGAAAAGGTTCCGTGGCAAAAACCGCGAATTGGATGAGTAGAAATAAAAGAAAAAATAAAACGTGTATTCTTTTCATTCTGGCTTTTTATTTTCGAATTACAAAGATACAACAGCTTAATCAATTTTAGTTCAGTTAATTCAGGTTTTTTATCAATAAAAATGGAGTTACTCTTTCGAACAACTCCAATTTTTATATTTTCAAACTCGATAAATTTATTCGTCAATCGAACTGATTTCAACCAACAGCTCATCTTTCATTACCGATTGACCGGTTTGAACCCTGATTTTACGGATTACGCCGTTACAATTTGCCGAAATTTCATTTTGCATTTTCATGGCTTCGAGGCTTAAAATCGGTTCGCCCTCGTTCACCAAATCGCCTTCTGAAAGGAAAATATCAACAATTTTTCCGGGCATTGGCGCTACGATATTATTTTCGTCTATTTGCTTGCCATCTTTATCAATCATCCCATGGCGAATGTATGAAAACAACGATTCCAGGCTGAATTTATACTCCACACCATTTACTTTCACGACAGCTTTATTCTGGTCTCTCGAAACAAGTTCGCAATGAAACCGTTTGCCCTTCCAATCGAATGCATAATGAAAATCTTCCTGTTCTATAAAATCGATATCCTGCTCCACACCGTCAATAACCGGTTTTGAGTCTTTTGGAATATAGATTTTGAAGCGTTTTCCATTTTCCCGCAAAGCGATAAATAATCTTGAAGCATCCCGCTTATATACGTATGTTGTTCCCATTTTTTTAATTTACGATTTAATCATTTACTATTTACGATTTATTAGTTCCCCTTTAGGGGTTAGGGGTCAATAATTCAACCGTTTATTCAAGACCCAAACATTCAAAGCATCGTTTTTATAGGTTGGCAAATCCGATGAAAGTTGCAGATATTCAGAAGCATACATAATCGTAGCCGAAAGTGCAGCAATCATTTCATCTTCTTCATTTTCTAACATTTCCGGAGAATAAACCGAATCGACCCAACGTGTTGTATAAGTGGCATCCACAAAATCAGGATGTTGCAAAACGGTTCTGCAAAATGGAACAGTGGTTTTGAGTCCAATTAAACTGAAATCATACAAGGCTGCCAACGTTTTTTCAATTACATCAGGTCTGTTTTCGCCATGAACAATAATTTTTGCAATCATAGAATCGAAATAGGGCGTTACTACCGAGCCACTTTGTACACCGGTCTCGATTCGAATAAAATCTTTTTTTGGAAAATAAATTTTATCGATAAATCCGGTTTGCGGACTAAAGCGGTTTTGCGGATCTTCCGTATTCACACGGCATTCGATAGCCCAACCATTAATTTTTATATCTTCCTGTTTCAAAGTCAGTTCTTCACCCAGAGCCACACGAATTTGCCAATCCACCAAATCAACACCTGTTACCATTTCTGTAACCGGATGTTCCACCTGAATACGCGTATTCATTTCCATAAAATAATACGAACCGTCTTCGTCCATAATAAATTCGATTGTTCCGGCCGAATAATAACCAATGGCTTTTGCAAACCGAACCGCCATTTCGCCCATTTCCTTACGCATTTGGGGAGTTACGCTGGCCGAAGGTGCTTCTTCTATAATTTTTTGGTGCTTGCGCTGCAACGAACATTCACGTTCGCCCAAATGAACCACATTTCCTTGTTTATCTCCCATAATCTGAAATTCCAGATGTTTTGGATTTTGCAGGTATTTTTCGATAAACATATCGCCGTTGCTGAAAGCGGCTAATGCTTCATCCGATGCCGATTTGAAATTTCGTTCTATCGTTTCCGATTTCTCAACAATCCGCATACCACGGCCACCGCCACCGGCAGAAGCCTTCAGAATAACCGGATATCCGATTTTGTCTGCAAATTCTTTGCCAGCTGCAGCATCATTAATTGCACCATCACTACCCGGAACCAATGGCAGTCCGGCTTTAATAGCCATGCTTTTTGCCACGGTTTTCAAGCCCATATCACGGATTAATTGTGGTGATGGACCGATAAAATTGATTCCGTTATCCAAACAAAGTTGAGCAAAATCAGGATTTTCCGATAAAAAACCGTATCCGGGATGAATCAAATCAACGTTATGTTCGAGTGCCAGACTTACAATCAGCTCAGCATCAAGAAATATAGGTTTTTCATTTGCGGCATCGCTTGCCTGAATAATTTCATCGGCAAAGTTCAGATAAAGAGCATCCGGCTCCTTTTCACTTTGAAAAACTACTGCCAACATGCCCTGTTTATGAGCTGCGCGGGTTATTCGAATGGCTATTTCGCCACGGTTGGCTATTAAAAGTCGTTTTTTCATATATTTACTTCGTGTTATTTACTCACTTCGTTCGTGATATTTTGCCTTCGGCGTTATTTACTACGTGTTATTTACTCACTTCGTTCGTGTTATTAACGCGAAGCTAATATCGGCGAAGCATAATAACAGCGTAGCATAATAACGGCGAAGCCAAATATCATTTATAAGGGAATACTTCCGTGTTTACGGGCCGGTTTAAAATATTGTTTGTTCGATAAAATTTCAAACGAAGTAATCAGAATCTCCCGTGTAGTCGAAGGTGTAATTACCTCATCTATCAATCCTAATTCCTCTGCTTTATATGGATTTGCCATTTCATTTTTATATTTTTCAATCAATTGTTTCTCCAGTTCGGCTTTATTTTCGGCTCTTGCCAGCTCGTGTTTATTGACAATTTTTATAGCTCCGCCGGGTCCCATAACTGCAATCTCGGCAGTTGGCCAGGCAAAATTGAAATCACCGCCGGTATTTTTACTGCTCATCACAATGTAAGCGCCGCCATATGCTTTGCGGGTGATAATGGTGATTTTGGGAACGGTTGCTTCGCAAAAAGCGTATAGAAGTTTCGCGCCGTTCCGGATAATACCGTTGTGTTCCTGCTCAATTCCGGGCAAAAATCCCGGAACATCTTCCAACACCAGCAACGGAATATTAAATGCATCGCAAAAACGGACAAAACGGGCACCTTTTACACTTGCATTGATATCAAGCGTTCCTGCCATCACTTTGGGCTGGTTGGCAACAATTCCGATTGATTTTCCGTTCAATCGCGCAAATCCAACAACTATATTCTGAGCAAATTTTTCGTGAACCTCAAAAAATGAATCCTTATCAACTAAAATGTTGATAATTTCTTTCATATCATACGGACGATTCGGATCATCCGGAATAATTTTATTCAGATAATCCTGTCGCGACTGATAATAACTCATTATATTCGAAACCGGTAATGGCTCGTAATTATTGGAAGGAATGTACGACAAAAGCTTGCGAATCAACATAATGGTATGTTCTTCATCGTCCGAAACAAAATGTGCGACACCACTTTTATTGGCATGAATATTTCCACCACCAAGCCCTTCCATATCAATATCTTCATTCAGGACTTCCTTCACCACATCAGGCCCGGTAACGAACATATACGAAGTCTGGTTAGTCATAAAAATGAAATCAGTCAAAGCCGGTGAATAAACAGCACCACCAGCTGCCGGCCCGAGTATGGCTGAAATCTGTGGAATAATACCCGAAGAACGAACATTATTACGGAAAATAGTGGCATAAGCCGAAAGGCTTTTTACACCTTCCTGAATCCGCGCACCGCCCGAATCCATCAAACCCACAATCGGAGCACCCAGTTTCAACGCCATTTGCTGTACCTTGGCAATCTTCATTCCATGCGCATAACCCAACGAACCGCCCAACACCGTAAAATCCTGTGCATAGGCGAAAACGCTCCGCCCCTGTACCAAACCGCGCCCAACAACAACACCATCGCCAAAATTAGATTGTTTGCTGCTCATGGGCGTTTGCGAAGGTGCCACAAAAGCATCAAATTCAAAGAATGTTCCTTCGTCAAAAAGTACGTTAATGCGCTCACGTGCAGTCAATTTCCCTTTCAAATGTTGTTTGGTGGCGGCATTATCTTCCATTGCCTGCAACGCTTTCAGACGCTGTTCAAATACTTCGTTTTTATTCATTATTTTCAGTAAGAATTATTGCACATTTCACATTTAATTGATTCAATAAAAATCTAACAAATCGAATTAAATTTCGTTCAAATTTAAACTAAATACAAGACAAACCTGCACAAAAGTAATGATTTTGTGCAAAAACCAACAGTCTTATCGAAAAATAAATGAAATTCTACTTTAAAAAAGAAGTTTTTTAAATCTTAAATTGATCGACTTTAATTGACTTGTCATTTTCTATCGCCGCCTTGTCGTTCAATCATCCAACCCGGATATTCGGGAGCTAATTTACTTACTTCGTTCAGTTTAGCCAATTCGTCCATGGAAAGTTTCACATCAACAGCTTTGAGATTATCGAATAATTGTTCCTGACGTTTTGCACCAATAATCACGCTTGTGACAACCGGTTGATTTAACAACCATGCCAACGCAATTTGAGCAACAGTAACCCCTTTATTTTCAGCAATTGACTCCATAACGTCAATTATATCGTAGGCTTTTTCTTTGTTTATGGGTGGAAAATCAAAATTCACACGCCGGCCTTCGTCTGTTGAACCTTTCCGGGTATATTTTCCACTCAGAAAACCACCTGCCAATGGACTCCAGACCATCAAACCCAGTTTTTGATCCAGTAAGAGCGGCACCACTTCCCGTTCCAGATCACGACCGGCAATGGTGTAATAAGCCTGCAAAGACACAAATTTTGCCAAATGCTGTTTCGCAG
>CAIYTJ010000726.1 GCA_903929065.1 uncultured Bacteroidales bacterium
AATTATATAATATGAGAATAATAATGGATGACTATTATTAATATCCAATTGATATTTTATATTAATAAAATTCTTTAGATCTTTATGAGTATAAGTTAATACTGAATATATTCTATTATCATTATCAGTTGATATTTCAAATTCCTTGTTAATATATTTATCAATCATCCATTGATATGATTGTTTTTGATAATTTGATGTTGCAGTATTATTATCAATGAATAACCTAGCACTTGTTTCATCTACAATCTTCAATTTTCTAACATTTCGTTTATACTGATTTAAAAAATCAACTCCAATTTCTTTTGATATACTATCAATTTTTCTTTTTTGCTCTGACTTCATTAATGCCAAATGTTTGTCACTGTATTTTTCAAAAGATGAATCATACTTAGTACGGCAGATTATATTTTCATTTATTAATGTAATGGTTCGGGCAGACTTCCCTATTTCATATATCGGTGAGCGGGATATATGACCCAAGTGGATTAATGTCATAATCATTAGACGATATGAACTTCCGAATAAGTCCTGAAGAAATTCAGAATTAAAGGTGTTATAACCCTTCATAAACGATCTTGTTATGAGCAAATGAATGAAGTATTGATATTTTTCAATCAGTTCCTTTTTGCGTGGAATAGGTTTGTTATTATCAATTGGGATTGTACCTTCAACCTGTTTGATAATTGATTTTACAACAGCATTGTCATCATGCTCGATAGCTTTGGTATAATTCAGACTCAGGTGTGTTTCATACAAAGAATCTAAATCCAATCCTTCAAAACTAAAAATTTTGTAAGTGGGTAGTTTTAATCTTTTCATACTAATAATTATTTGTAAGTTGCTCATTGTAGCACATATAGGTGAATTTCATCATTTATTTATTGCTGGTTGAGTGTTTACCATTGAGACGATAATTATATCCGCCGACCTGACAAAGATTCAACAGAATCAGTTTGTGCAAGTCGGCGGACAAAACAATTAAAAACTTCTTAGATTAGAATTTCAATTTTTCCCCAAACCAATAGATTTGACTCCTATTTAACAACTCATAATCTATTGGAGGTACACTGTTTTCCCTAAGTGCAATTTTACAACACATTAGAATTTTTCCCATTAGATTTTTGCCTTCCCATATACCAATGTTATTTATTCTATTTTCCACAATCATCATTGAATGACTTATTGTTTTTTTGATGGTAACACCCTCATTTCTCAATTTTTCTTCTATTTGTATCGATTTTTTAGAACGTAGACTCATAAGTTCATAATTCTCGCAGCCCCAAACCAGTTTTGTTGGACTCTTTGACTGCATAGTTGAATTTTCAATAATTATTGCATTATCTGGAATAGATAAAAGTAAATCACGAAATTCTTTTGACTGTTTACATTTCTCCCAAACAACTAACAGCATCCAATCGGTATTAAAACTATTCCAGTCCTTTCTAATCAATCGGGTAAACTCATTATCACTTTTTCTAAATTTTCTTTTGGCGATAAGTCCGTTTGTAAATGTTGATAGCTCTTTTTGGATGTTTTTATATTCTGCACCCTGATTAGTATAACATCCAGCGATATATGCACATTCACTATTTATGAAATGATGCCCCAGCAAAGTAAATGGAAAATCATTAATCATATTTCCAAGATTTAGTTCAATCCCATTCCGTGAATCGTGGTGATTTCGAAATGACCAGCAATTTAATTTACTTGAATCATATCGCTCAAACTGGTCAAAAACAATGTCATCCATTCTTATGGGTGGAGTATTATACACTATATCTTTTACATCTATCAAGACAGAATTAATCGACTTTTCAATTGTATCAGAATCTGTTCTGTTTTTTCGACTCGGATCTTTTAATACACTTTTCAGTCTTATAATATCGTGAATTGAAAATATATTGAAGTTGATACCTTCCAAATATATTACGCCTTTGATAGTAATACCCTGATTTCTTTCAATTAAATCACATAATTCAATATCCAAGGTCTCAGCAATTTTTGATAGTGTTTTTAAAGATGGATTTCCCTTTAGTGATTTTAGAAGGTTTTGCTTTATTAATCCCAAAGAATTTGATAGAAAATCTAAATCAAGATTTTTCCGTTTAAGCACTTCTAATAAATTGTCGGTTATCGAATAGCTTTTGTTTTGAGATAATGCAAAATATTTTTCGATAATTTTATTCAGTATTTCTTTTAGTTCCAATAGGTCATTTATGAAATACTTGTTTGATTTACCAATTAGTTTGTCTTCAATAGATATAAAACCGAAAACACTTTTTCGTTGATTGAAAAGTTCACTCAGTCTTACGTCAAGAACTTCAGACACTTTAGTTAGTGTAGCTATTGTAGGGTTCATTTCCAAACTTTTATACAAGTTTTCCCTTGACACATTCATAGAATTTCCCAATTCGGTCAGAGTCTTTTTCTGACTGTAAAGGATTTCAGCT
>CAIYTJ010000727.1 GCA_903929065.1 uncultured Bacteroidales bacterium
AAAAAAATGAGAAACTCAAAAGTTTCTTTTGAGTTTCTCATTTTTTATTAGACATTTCAATTTAAACGTTAATGCTGTTTACATTTCAATCAATTGCAATTGATTAATTAAAGTGAGTAAAACCTTATTTCTCTTTATCATTAATTGAAGAGTTGGACTAAATAAACTTTGAACTCTTGGAGTCGTTCTTTTTAATTTGATTTCAGCAATAATATAATCAGCAATATCTAAACCGTTAAGTCGGTCGGAAGTAGTGGCTTCATTTTCTAGCAAAGTAGAAATTGTGACTTTACAAACATTTTGTTTTTGTATTTCGATTGCTTTTAAACTCCATTTTTCAAAAGCTCCCAAATCTGGATATAACATTACAATTCGTCCTTTCAAAACATGACATTTTTCAACAGATAATCCGTTTAGGTTTCCAGCAGCAAGCCAAATCAAGTCAAGGAAAACGGCACTGGCGATTAAGGCAGATTTTTCACTTTCAACAATTGCAACAGTTTTATCAGGGTAGAGCTTCAGGAGGTGTTCTCCAAAGAAACATTGCTGCAAATTAAAGTCTTCGGGCAATGTGCCGGATTTCTTGAGTTTATTGTGTACCCAATCAATTGCTCCGCTTTCGTGTTTTAGTCTGCGCCCTGTTTCGGGGTTGTATTGCATTATTTTACCTGTACGGACTTTGCCATGAATGTCGATTTGCCAAAAAATTACTTCTTTATTTTTGGTTGCGCCAAGAGCATAGTTTTCTCCCATTGAATTTATTTGTTCATCGGTCAGGATTTCGCAAAGGAAGCGGACGAAGTTGCTGCGGTAGGAGGCGGAATTTTCAACAAAGGAAAAAGGAATGGATCCCACCAAACCTCCCGCAAGGGGAGGCTTAAGAGTTGCAGAATGAAAAGTTTTTGAGACGTGGCATGCCGCGTCTGTACGAGAAAGAGATGGGTTGTCTGAAAAATATTGTTTTGGGGTGTAATGGTAACCGCATTTGGATTCGCGGTTGCATTTGCCAACGGTTCGGTGAATTGGGTTGTTGGTGTTACTATCTAAATAAAGCGTGAAGCTTTGTTTTTGGCCACATGAAGGACAGTCGTGGCGGGTGTGTTTGCCTTTATAGGGTTGGAGGTAGTTCATAGTTGGCAGTTAGCAGTTAACAGTTAGCAGTAAGGATTGGTAACACTAGTAACATTAGAAACATTAGTAACACTAGTAACATTAGTAACACACGTTACTAGTGTTACCATCTGTTACTATTTATTTGGGAAATAGTTTTTTATGGATACGATTTACTTTGACTTTGAAGCTATTGAAATTGGCTTCGTTCTTGCAAAGTTGTTTTGCAATGGCATAGTCTGTAATTGTTGGGTCGGACTCAATCAGTTCAGCAATTTTGGTTTCAAGTTCTTCTTTTTCTTTTTCTGAAACTGCTTTCAAATGATCTTTTTCAAGACCAAAATGAAGAAATTCAAACTGGAGGAAGTTATAGGGTTTGTTTATGTTGCAGACACAAACATTCTCGGCATCATATACAATCTCGGTATTTCGGGCCTTAATCATTTTGATGTAACGAACTCCTTTGTCGGTGGAACTTTCGCCAATTGAAAAACTGCTGTCACAGAAATTGATCAGCATTTTGCTGCCTTGTAAATCGTTTCGGGTAATTGGTTTTGATAAGTCTCTTTTTGGAGTATGCGCCAAAATAAGTAGGGACAATTTGTATTTGTTTTTCAAGGCTTTCAGCTCTTTCATTAAGGGCAATGCATCTTTGGCTTTTTCGGTTTCTGTTCTTAAATAGGTTAGATTGTCGATTACTAAAATCTTAGAATCACGTTCAATAATCAGTTTTTCAAGTGAATAGGATAGGTACTTCTCGAAAGTCAAATTTTCCGGAATATCGCTGTCGGGATTAATTTCTACCCGCAACAAATCATCATCAAATTGATAAGCGATTTCATAATTCAGGGAATATCTGTTTTGAAACTGTTTTTCGGTCAGTTCAAAATCAAAATATAAAACCGGTTGTTTTATGGCTTCGAGTTTAAAGCCCGGAATGGGATTGCCCTGTGAAATGCTGTTTGCAATCTGAACGGCTAAAATTGATTTTCCCAAGTTTGTATCAGAAAAGAGAATACAAACTTCACTTTCATACCAAAACTCACTAAACAGCATTTTTGGGATAGGACGTTTTTTGGCTTGTTCAATCCAGGCATTTGCCGGCAGCGTAGTGAAAAGTCCGGTGTTATTGCCCTGAAGTGTATCATTATCATTCAAATTCATTGTTTTGTTTTGAATTTCCTCTTTGAGCTTTTGAATGAAATTGGTATTTTTGTTTTGCTTTTGATTATTTGCCTCTTCGGATTCTGCAAGGTTCGAAGGGGCTTCTTTTTTGTCTATCATGGCTTTTTGATTGATTTATGATAGCTGTCGTTTAATAACTTCTGAATGTCGGACATCTTGTAATAGATTTTCCCACTTAGTTTGGAGTAACC
>CAIYTJ010000728.1 GCA_903929065.1 uncultured Bacteroidales bacterium
ATGATTTGTTAGAAGCGTTGGATGTGTTTGTTCAGGAAAATAAATTCCCGAACAGATCGCAGGCCATTCGCCATCTGATTGAAAAAAACATCGTGGAACAAAAATGGAAATGCAACAACATTGTGGCCGGAGCTATCATTCTTATTTACAATTACAATAAGAATGACATTCAGGCAAAACTAGCCGAAATTAAGAAGAATTCTATTGTCGAAATTCTTTCGGCACAGAATTTTTATATCACCGCTGAAAAAGCACTTGAAATTATTGCAGTAAAAGGTCCTTCACGGAAACTTACAGAGCTTTCTGAGGCAATGATCAGCATCAAAGGTATTGAACATGGCAAACTGATTATGAGTAAAGTGGATTAATTTTTTTTTTGCAATAGAAGTAACACGATTTTGAAAATATATAACACGATTTTACAAATAAAATGAAACAAAAAATCTATCTAACGATTATTTTAGCATTACTTTTTCAATCCGGTTTTTCACAAAAAGTTTTAAAAGACTCTGTGCAGTTGAATGATGTGGTTGTAACCGGTTCAAAAACAGGAATTTCCCGCAAAGTTGTCCCATTGTCTGTTTCGCAGATTTCTCAAAAAGAAATTGAAAGCACCGGTCAAATGAACATTCTTCCGGCGTTAAACACATTCGTTCCCGGAATTTTTGTTACCGAACGGAATATCCTTGGTTTTGGCGTTTCCAGCACCGGTGCCGGAGCCATTACCATGCGTGGAATCAGCAGTTCACCAAATACCGATGTGTTGGTTTTGGTAGATGGAAATCCGCAATATCAGGGCATTTTTGGTCATCCGTTGGCCGATGCGTATGTAAGTTCGGATGTTGAAAAAGTGGAAATAATCCGCGGTCCGGCATCGATTTTATATGGTTCGAATGCAATGGCCGGCGTAATTAATATTATCACCAAAAAGCAAAAAGAGGATGGATTTAAAATTAATCTTGGCGGCTCGTACGGTTCATTTAATACACAAAAATATTTTGGAACAATCGGCTATAAAAAGGACAAATTAAGTGCTTTTGCTTCAGTGAATCACGACCAAAGCGATGGAATTCGTGCCAATACCGATTTCAATATCACAAACGGTTATGCAAAAGTTGGATACGAATTGAGCAAACAATTTAGTGCCATCGGCGATTTTAGTATTGCTAAGTTTAATGCTAATGATAATGGCCCTGTAAATCTGCCCGCTGTTCCTTTCAACACAGATATTACCCGTGGTAAAACCTCATTATCAATTGACAACAAGTTTGAAAATTCTGAAGGCGGATTTAAAATTTATCATAATTTTGGAACGCATATTCTGTCAAGTCATTTTTATTCGAATGATAATAACACTGGAATCATGCTTTTTCAGACGTTTAAACTAAAATCCGGAACCAATATTACAACCGGTTTTGAGTATAAAAATTTCGGGGGAATTGCAAATGATTCAGCGATAAATAAATATGTAAACAAATCTATTAATGAACTGGCTGTTTATGCGTATGCACAACAGACTTTGTTTGAAAAACTGACTGTAAGTGCCGGATTACGACTTGAGAATAACTCTATTTTTGGGAATGAACTGATTCCAATTGGCGGTCTGACTTATAATTTGTCAGACGTGACTACTTTTAAAGCCTCGGTTTCGAAAGGCTTCCGCAGTCCGACCATCATGGAGCTTTATTTGTATGCACCGAATCCTGCTTTACAACCTGAACGTATGGTCAATTATGAAATTAGCTGGTTACAATCATTATTGAACAACAAATTGAATCTCGAATTAACTGCCTTCAAAGTAAAAGGAGATAACCTGATTCAGGTGGTAGCTCCTCCATTTCCAGCCAAAAGGCAGAATGTCGGTTCGTTTGACAATCAGGGAATAGAGTTTTCGGTCAAATATGCCGTTTGCAAGAATTTATTTCTTCACGCCAATTACAGTTATCTCAATTTAAGCAAACCGGTTATAGCTGCTCCACGTCAGCAAGTGAACATCAGTGCGAATTACACGTATAAAATCTGGAATCTGAATGTTTCGACACAGTATATTGAAAAACTATATGTTTATAATGCGTCCAATCCATTTGCACCGACAATTCAAACTACTCCGGACTATTTCTTGCTAAATGCCAGATTATCAGCACGACCATTAAAACAATTAGAGATTTTTGTGGATGGAAACAACATGACAAATACTCAATATCAGATTAACTGGGGTTATCCAATGGCGGGAATTAATTTCAATATTGGATTTAACGTGAAACTTTAACTTCTCGATTAGAGAAATATTTCATTATTTAGTATTATTATGAAAAATATATGTAATTTTGAAGCGTAAATCTCAATATTTTTTTGAGAAACAAATCAAATCTTATTTTTCACCTTTAATACTTATTATCATGAATAATCTCGAAAATTTTCATTGGAAAATGGCGCCTTATGAAATTCCCATTTTGTTGCTTATTCTCTGGGATTTAACCTGGAAAGTGGTAGCCATGTGGAAATCGGCGCAAAACAAGCAAATCGTTTGGTTCATCTGTATCGCGTTATTAAACACGCTTGGAATTTTGCCCATTATCTACATTTTATTGGGCAAAAAGAAAAAGATGGCAACTGAATAACAATTCGTAGAAATTGTTTTGATTTGAGGCATAAAGCAACTGATTTGAAATAAATTTGAACTTTTTCTTTTCAAATTGGTTTTATTTATCAAATTATTATTACTTTTGCAACGTCGAATTGAAACGACAGACTTTATTATGGTGAATCGATTTTTTACATACTTTTATTTTTACTTTTACTTTAAAGGGTGAGAGCAGGAATTTCTTTATGTAAAAAACAAAATATAATTACAGAAAAAACATGAAATCCTGCTCGAAAATTCGAGCAGGATTTTTTATTATCAGTAAAAACGAGTTTATGAAAAAAGTAGCTATTCAGGGTGTCAGCGGAGCTTTTCACGAAATTGCAGCACGTCAGTTTTTTCAGGGTGAGGAAATTGAAGTATTGCCTTGCATTACGTTTAAAGATTTATTTAAAGCATTGGCCGAAGACGAAACGTTGCTCGGAATAATCGCCATCGAAAACACGATTGCAGGAAGCCTTTTACAAAATCATAATTTATTGAAAGAAAGCGGCTGCATGATTGTTGGAGAACATAAACTTCGCATTGAACATAACTTGGTGGCGCTTCCGGGACAGAAAATTGAGAAAATAAAAGAGGTTTACTCCCACCCGATTGCGTTGATGCAATGCGAGGATTTTTTGGATAATCATAAACATATAAAAGCAATTGAAAGCGAAGATACGGCACTGTCAGCCAAAGAAATTGCAGACAATCAACTTACCAAACGTGCCGCTATATGCAGTTCGCTGGCAGCCGAAAAATACGGTCTTCAAATTCTGGCCAAAGGAATTGAAACCAACAAACGTAATTTTACCCGATTTTTAATTATCTCCGAACCTGCTTTGGCTGCTGAATTAACCCGCGAAATTGAATTAAATAAATCGTCGATGGTTTTCACGCTGCCGCACGAAGAAGGCAGTTTGGCAAAAGTGCTTTCCATTCTGTCGTTTTATCACGTCAACCTCACTAAAATCCAATCGTTGCCCATCATCGGCCATGAATGGGAATATCAGTTTTATATCAACCTGACGTTTGATAATTACGACCGTTACCGGCAATCGCTCGACGCCATCCGCCCGCTGACCCGCGATTTTCAGATTTTAGGCGAATACAAAGAAGCAAAAACACCAACGGATTGATTTTAGATTGATGATTTTAGATTGAAGATTGAAATTAATATCGGCGAAGCCAACTATCGTGACCAAAGGGAGCAACTATCGTCGAAGGCAAATAACTAAATAAAAATGAATATAAAACCAGCAAACAGACTGAACAGTGTTTCAGAATATTACTTTTCGGCAAAGCTCCGCGAAGTGGCGGAAATGAATGCTACCGGAAAAAATGTAATCAACCTGGGCATAGGAAACCCTGATTTACCGCCCTCAGAAGCCACCATTAAAGCGCTTTGCGATGAAGCACAGAAATCGAATGTTCATGGATATCAAAGTTATGTTGGCATTCCAGAACTTCGGAAAGGTTTTGCCGATTGGTATAAAAAGTGGTATAACGTTGACCTGAATCCGGCGACTGAAATACAGCCGTTAATTGGCTCGAAAGAAGGAATTTTGCATATCACACTGGCTTTTGTGAATCCGAGCGACAGCGTGTTGGTGCCAAATCCGGGTTATCCGACGTATACTTCGGCCAGCCGAATTTGCGAAGCGAATATCATTTCGTACGATTTAGATGAAAACAACGACTGGCAGCCCGATTTTGAAGCGTTAGAAAAAATGGATTTATCATCCGTAAAACTGATGTGGGTGAATTACCCGAATATGCCGACCGGTGCTAATGCCTCGGTAGTATTATACCAAAAGCTGGTCACTTTTGGCAAAAAACACAGTATTGTGATTTGCAACGACAATCCATACAGTTTTATTCTAAACGATGAAAAACTCAGCATTTTGTCGGTGGAAGGCGCCAAAGATATTTGTATTGAAATGAATTCGATGAGCAAGGCGCATAATATGGCCGGTTGGCGTATGGCTATGCTGGCTACCAATCCGCAGTTTGTGCAATGGATTCTGAATGTAAAATCAAATGTCGATTCCGGTATGTTTCGCCCCATGATGGTGGCGGCCGCTGTTGCTTTGCAAAATTCCGAAGAATGGCACGCTGAAATGAACAGGGTTTATGCAAAACGACGCAGTGTTGCTTACCAAATAATGGATGCGCTTGATTGCAAGTATGACACCAAACAGGTCGGGATGTTTATCTGGGCTAAAATTCCGGCAAAATATAAAGATTCCGGCGAACTGGCTGATGAAATATTGTACGGAAAAAATGTTTTCATTACGCCCGGTTTTATTTTTGGCGACAAAGGAAACCGGTTTATCCGTATTTCACTTTGCTGTCCGGAACTGATACTCGAAGAAGCACTTAAAAGAATTAGTTGATTGGTGAATCTGACAATCGTAAATTGTAAATTTAAAATCGTAAATAATAAAATATGGAACTAGAATCAATATTATTACCCGGTGTTGACGCCAGGCGTCCTATCGTAATTGCCGGTCCGTGCAGCGCGGAAACAGAAGAACAGGTTATGGAAACAGCACGCGGACTGGCTTCGCGCGGCATCAAAATTTTCCGTGCCGGAATATGGAAACCACGTACCAAACCCGGGGGTTTTGAAGGAAACGGCGTGACTGCCTTGCCGTGGCTTCAACGGGTGAAAGCAGAACTGGGCATGTACACCGCTGTGGAAGTGGCTAATGCGGCTCATGTCCGCGATTGTCTGGCACACGATGTAGATATTTTATGGATCGGCGCCCGCACTTCGGCCAATCCGTTTGCCGTGCAGGAAATTGCCGACGCGTTGGAAGGAATTGACATACCTGTTTTTATCAAAAATCCGGTAAATCCCGATTTAGACTTGTGGATTGGCGCCATTGAGCGTGTTCACAACGCCGGTATTCGCCGCATTGCAGCCATTCACCGTGGTTTCAGCACATTCGACAAAAAGATTTACCGCAATTTGCCGCAATGGCATATCCCGATTGAGCTTCACCGCCAGTTGCCCAACCTGCCGATTATTTGCGACCCGAGCCATATCGGCGGAAAGCGCGAACTGATTGCTCCACTTTGCCAGCAAGCTATGGATCTGAATTTTGACGGGTTGATTATCGAATCACATTGCAATCCGGACAAAGCCTGGAGCGACGCTGCACAACAGGTTACACCGGAAGTGTTGGATTTTATTTTAAACCATATCGTTATCCGCGACATGTCACAAAGTACCGAGAGCCTGACAGCACTGCGCCGCCAGATTGACGAACTGGACAATAGTTTACTCGAATTGCTTGCCCGCCGGATGCGTGTTTCCGACGAAATAGGAATTTATAAAAAAGAGCACAATATGCCCATTTTGCAGGCTCAACGGTACGATGAAATCCTGAAAAACAGAATATCCCAAGCCGAAGAAATGAATATGGACGGTGAATTTATGAAAACCGTACTGGTGGCCATTCACGAAGAATCCGTACGGCATCAGCAGGAAATAATGAAATAGTCGGTATTCGGCAGCTTTTAGTCGGTAGTAATAAAAACTCCTGCAGGATTTTCTCTTGCAGGAGTTTTTATGTTAAGGTTGAATCAAATTTATATGCAATTAATTTCCGTGCAATCTTTATAAGTTTATTATTATAGGTATTTCTCTGTTAGTTCCTTCAATCCTTCGCTAGCACCTTTTTGAATCACTGTAATTCCATCGGGCAAATGAGTTATTTCGTGCGGGTCAATCAGGAAAACAGGAATTCCGGGTTTGGCATTGTGAATGAGCCCGGCTGCGGGATAAACCTGTAGGGAAGTACCAATTATAACCAAAATATCAGCCTGAGTAGTCAGATGTTCAGCTTTCTCAATTTCAGGAACTGCTTCACCAAACCAAACGATATGTGGTCGAAGTTGGAATCCTTTCGGGCATTTATCCCCAAGATGTGTCTCGTAATTATCCGGAGTCAAGTTATAAACTTCTTCTCCCGGTCCGGTGGAACGGACTTTCATCAACTCGCCGTGCAAATGGAGAATATTGGAACTTCCCGCTCGTTCGTGCAGATTGTCAACGTTTTGAGTAATAATTTGGACTTCATATTTCTTTTCAAGCTCTGCTAGTGCACGATGTCCCATATTAGGTTCAACTTCAAAAAGCTGCTTACGGCGCTGATTGTAAAAATCGAGTACAAGAGCCGGATTCTTTCGCCAGGCTTGAGGAGTAGCTACGTCATCAATTTTATATTTCTCCCACAATCCGCCAGAATCGCGAAAAGTACTTATTCCACTTTCAGCACTCATGCCGGCACCTGTAAGCACAACAATTTTTTTCATAGGAACGTTTTAATTTTATCCGTGCAAAGTTACATATTAAATTATTTTTTTTTCATACTTTTGTGGATTATATTTAACCTAAAAGAGAAATAAAACATTTTATCAATAATTGAAAAGCAAATCAAATGATACAGGAGATTCTTAACAACAATTATGTGCGCATTATTTTCAGCACGTTAGTAATTTACCTTTTTATTGTGATAGCCATTCGGTTATTCGGAAAAAAGGAACTGGCACAGCTATCGGTGGTGGATATGGTTTTTATTTTGTTGATCAGTAACGCGGTACAAAACGCCATGGTCGGACCGGATTCGACTCTTATGGGTGGGCTTGTAGCTGCTTCCACGTTGTTTATTATGAATTTTATTTTCAAGTATTTGCAATTTCGTTTCCCTAAATTTGGAAAAGTGGTAGATGGTGATGCCATAATGCTGATTTACAAAGGAAAAGTTATTGATGAACATTTGAGGAAAGCACAAATCACTGTCGATGAACTCTTACAAGCCGTTCGTGAACATGGTGTTCCTTCGGTAACTGAAGTAGATCTGGCAATTTTAGAAGTGGATGGAAATATCAGCGTGCTTTCGAATGAATATCAGAAAAAAACCTCAAAACGCCGCAAAGCTCATAAAATTTTGAATAAAACGGAAGGATGAGAAACATTTACGATTTAGTAATTTACAATCTACCATTATGATTTTAAGACCTTGTACTGAAAAGCAGCTGCCCGAAATACTCGATATTTTTAACGACACCATTTTAAATTCAACGGCTTTATATGATTACAAAACCCGAACCATGGAAACCATGAATGCGTGGTATGCCGATAAGCTGAAATGCAATTATCCGATTGTAGGTGCATTCGATGAACTAGGCGTTATGCTCGGTTTTGCTACTTATGGAATGTTTCGTGTTCGTCCGGCCTATAAATACACGGTGGAGCATTCTGTTTATGTGCGGCCTGATAAACGAGGCATGGGAATCGGAAAAGTTCTGCTTCGCGAAATTATCAAAAAAGCAGAAGAGCAAAATTTTCATGTATTGGTGGGTGTAATAGACACTTCGAATACCGTGAGCATCAAACTCCATGAAAATGAAGGATTTGTACTGAATGGGGTATGGAAAGAGGTTGGTTACAAATTTGGGAAATGGTTGGATGCGGCATTTTATCAGTTGATTTTAAAAACACCGGAAAATCCTCTTGAAGAATAAAAAATTGCATATTAAACGATGGAAAACAGAAAGATAAAATGGGGCATTTTAGGAACGGGAAGAATTGCCGGTGTGTTGGCTACAGCTTTACAAGTAGTCGAAAATTCAGAACTTTATGCAGTCGGTTCACGTTCCCAAGAAAAAGCACATGAATTTGCAAATCAGTTTAATATTCCAAAACGGTACGGAAGCTATAAAGAACTGGTAAGTGATTCGGAGGTTGATGTAATTTATATTGCGACACCACATAATCTTCATTTAGAAAATGCATTGCTTTGCATGGATCATGGCAAACACGTACTTTGCGAAAAACCGCTTGCCGTTAACAGTAAAGAGGTTGAATTGCTTATCGCAAATGCAAAAGAGAAAAACCTGTTTTTAATGGAAGCTATGTGGAGTCGGTTCTTGCCACGTATAATCAAAACTAAAGAATTGATTGATTCAGGTGTAATTGGCGAGATAAAATTACTTACAGCATCATTTTGTTTTAAATCACCACATGGGTCGGAGCATCGGCACTTTAATTTAGATTTATGCGGCGGTTCCATTCTGGATATTGGCATTTATAATATCTTTCTTTCCCTATTGCTTTTCGGCGAACCAAAGCAAATTTCTGCCATAGCCGGTTTGAGTTCTCAGGGCGGTGATAATAGTGCAAGTTATACCTTCAAATATGAAAATGATATGTTGGCAGTTATGCACTCATCATTTATGGTTGATGCACCGATTGTAGCTGAGATTCATGGGACAAATGGAAAGCTTATTCTCGAAAATAAGTGGTTCAATCTTGGGAATATCAGATTGATTTCCCCTGATGGCAGAGAAGAAATTTTCGAATTTGATGTCAAAAGTAACGGGTACGAATTTGAAGCTCAGGAAGTGGTAGATTGCCTGCTAGCTGGCAAAATTCAAAGTGATTTGTGGAGTTGGAACAATAGTTTGCAATTGGCAAAAACAATGGATGCCATTCGAAAAGAGTGTGGAATTATTTATCCGAATCATGATAATTGAAATGAGGACTCTTAAAAAAGTGAATTGCATAATTAAATATAAATCTTTTTTTAATTGACTAAACCGATTTAAACATTTAACTAAGATAGCGCGTTAATATAGAACCAGCTAAAAATATTCAACTCAAACAAATTATATAATAAAAATGAGAAAAACAGTTTTAATTACAGGTGCATCAAGTGGATTAGGGGTTGAATTTGCTAAAATTCATGCAGCTAAAGGTGATAATTTGGTATTGGTAGCTCGTGGCAAGGATAAAATGAATCTGCTTAAAACAGAGATTGAAAAACGTTATGACATTTTCGTTTATGTCATTGGCCGGGACTTATCGGAAGTTGGTGCTCCAAAAACTATATTTAACGAATTGAAGGCTCAGAAAATCCACATTGATTACCTGATAAACAATGCTGGTTTTGGTGATTTCGGACTTTTTGCTCAATCAAACTGGGAAAAGCAATTGCAAATGATTAATTTGAATATCACAGCATTAGCCTACTTTACAAGACTCTTTCTACCTGAAATGATAAAACATAAATCTGGTAAAATATTGAATATTGCTTCAACTGCTGCTTTCCAACCAGGGCCGACAATGTCAGTTTATTTTGCAACTAAAGCTTTTGTTTTGAGTTTTTCGGAAGCCCTCGCCAACGAATTAAAAGGGACAGGTGTTACAGTTACAACACTGTGCCCGGGTGCAACTGCAACCGGATTCAAATCTACTGCTTCACTTGATAACAGTTCATTATTTAAAGGAAAAGTTGCCAATTCAAAGTCAGTAGCAGAATTTGGACATAAAGCCATGATGAAAGGAAAATCAGTTGTTATTCATGGTTTTATAAATAAAATTATGGCTTCATCTGTTCGCTTTGCTCCGAGAAAATTAGTTACAATAATTGCCCGAATGAAATTAAAAGCAAAATAAAAGTCTGGTTTTGTGATTTAACCTGCAGAAATTGAGAAAATTAATTATCTTCAACAAAAATATTTGTGTTATTTTTTCTTGGCATAAAAGTCAGTAAATCAAAACGATATAACTAATATTAAATATAAAGCTTGGGTTAAGTAAAAAAATATTTGAAGATAGTTTTAATTAAATGACAAAAAATAGTGATTTATAATAATATAACGCTATCTTTGTTGGACATTAAAAACAATAATTATCAACAATGAGTAAAGGAACAGTAAAATTCTTCAATGAATCTAAAGGATTTGGATTCATCAGCGAAGATGGTTCAAAAAAAGAACATTTTGTACACATTTCAGGTTTAATTGATCAAATTCGTGAAGGCGATACCGTAGAATTTGATTTACAAGAAGGCAAAAAAGGATTAAATGCTGTAAATGTCAAAGTAATTTAGTATAAAAACTAATTGACGTTTTTGTCACCCATCGGAAGTCTATCAATTAAAATTGATAGACTTTTTTTTTGTACAATCAAAGAAATATGATATAAAAGTAAAAAATATCACTAATTTGGCCATCAGACATAATAAACTTTAAAAACTATAAGAGTTCATAGTTATTTTTATAGTTTTGTTGCATGGTCAACTAATTTTTGAAAAACGCATTTTATTTGA
>CAIYTJ010000729.1 GCA_903929065.1 uncultured Bacteroidales bacterium
AAATAATTATATTAGCTTCAAAAAATGATGATTTAATCGAATCATATTCTATCATATCGGAAATCCATTTTTTTAGTATTAATTTTTAATTCCTTTTGCAAATGTACAAATTTGTCATTAACTACCAATACTCAATACAAAATGATACAATTCATTCCCAATCACTCCCCTTTTTGTAATTATTCCTTAATGTTGTTTAAAAGCACCTAATCCTGTTTACTTTGTTTGCATTATTTGTGTTTATAAAATTGAGTAAAACACTCAGCTTCTCCCAAAAACATATAAACACAAAATACAATGAGTAATGTTGATACCGTTTCGACGGATATACTGATTATTGGTGGCGGGCCTTCGGGGTTGGCCACAGCAATTCATTTGGCGGACACGCTCAATCAAAAAGGGTTGACAAAACGCATTTTGTTGGTCGAAAAAGGAAGTTCCATTGGCAGCCATATCCTTTCGGGGGCGGTTATCAAGACTGATGTTTTCAAAGACTTATTGCCCGGTGTTGACTTTAATGAAATCCCGTTTAATGCCAAAGTGGAAAACGATGCTACCGTGTTGCTTAGCGAAACCGGCTCACTGAAACTGCCGTTTCACGTGCCGTACATGAGCAACAAAGGTAATTACACTGCTTCGTTGGGGCAGGTTTGCCGGTATCTGGCCAAGATTGCCGAAGAAAAAGGCGTGGAAATCTATACCGGATTCTCGGTGAGCGAAATCCTGTATAAAGACGGCAAAGTGTGCGGTGCTAAAACCATCGACACAGGCGTGAACCATCACGGCGAACCGCAGGAAAACTTCCAGCCGGGTACGCCTATCGAAGCCAAACTCACCATTTTTGCCGAAGGAACCCGCGGCAGTCTGGCCAAAATGCTGATTAAAAAGTTCGATCTGGAAAAAGATAAAAACGTGCAAGTCTATTCATTGGGCGTGAAAGAATTGTGGAGCGTTCCCGAAGGCAATATCAAAGCCGGCGAAGTGTATCACACCATGGGTTATCCGCTCAATCTGAAAGAATTTGGCGGCGGTTTTGTGTATGGACTGAAAGATAATCGTGTGGCAGTAGGACTGGTTGTTGGACTGGATTACGAAGACCCGACATTCGATACGCACGATGCCTTCCAGATTTGGAAAACGCATCCGTTTATCTCCAAATTCCTGAAAGGTGGAAAACTGGTGGAATATGGCGCTAAAACATTGCCCGAAGGCGGCTATTATTCCATTCCGAAACTATATACCGACAATGCAATGATTGTGGGCGACAGTGCCGGACTGATCACGATGCCGGCATTGAAAGGTGTTCATTTAGCCATCTCTTCCGGCATGCTGGCAGCTAAAACGGCTGCACAGGCATTGCTCAACGATGATTTTTCCGAAAGTACGTTGAGCCAATACGAAGCTTCGATTAAGGACAGTGTTATTTACCACGACATGTATCCGGTGAGGAATTTCCGTCAGGCATTTGCACGCGGATTAATTCAGGGCGCCATTCTGTTTGGAACACAATTAATAACCGGCGGTGCAGGCTTCCTGGGCCGCATGAAATCACACCCCGACAGCCAGACAACCAAAAAGCTGAGTGAAATGAAGGTACCGCTATTCAAAGAACGTTTCAAAGGCAAACTGGAAGTGGATAAAGTGCTGACGTTCGACAAAGCCACCGATGTTTTTTATTCGGGTGTAAACCACGACGAACATCAGGTTGTGCATGTTCGGGTAAACAATCCGGCCACATACCAGACCATTAATATCAAGGAATACGGAGCGCCGAGTCAGTTTTTCTGTTCATCAGAAGTGTACGAGCTTCATACCGATAAAAACGGTCATCAGGAACTCCGCATTCACGCCGAAAATTGCATGCATTGCAAAACCTGCGATATCAAATCGCCGGGCGATGGTATCACCTGGTCAGTTCCAAACGGCGGAAACGGACCGGAATTTCAAAACATGTGATTAATTCATAATTATTAATTCATAATTCATAATTAAAGAAATGGCTCTAACAATTATAAGTTTAATAAAACAAGTTCCACTTCCCACCGAAATGCGTATGGGCGACGATGGATTGATGGACCGTACCAAGGCAAAATCCATTATCAATATCGACTGTCAGTTTGGTCTCGAAGCCGGATTACAACTCAAAAAACAATATCCCGATGCACGGATGATTGCCTGTTCCATGGGACCGGGATCATTCGAAGTGGCATTGCGAACAGCTATATCGATGGGTTACGACGAAGCCTATCTGTTGTCCGACCGCAAACTCGGCGGAAGCGATACGTATGCCACCGGACTGGCCATTTCCACCATGCTGAAGCATCTGGGCTTTACCAAAGATTCGAAAGAACCGTTTATTGTGTTGGCCGGACGTCAAACCAGCGACGGCGATACGGCGCACGTTCCGTCGCAGGTGGCCGAAAACCTGGGCATTCCGCAAGCTACATTTGTGGAAACAGTGAAAGCAGATGGCGAAGGCAATGTAATTGCCAAGCGCGTTATCGAAGGCGGTTACCAGATGATGAAACTGCCAATGCCGTGTGCCATTTCATTGACGCCAACCGGTGTTCCGCCGCGGAAACCTTCGCTGACCGGAGCCATTAAAGCACGTAATGCACAAATAACTGTTTTCGGAATTGATGATATCGGATTGGGAACGGAAAAAATCGGACTGGGAGGTTCGCCAACCATTGTGGCCAATGTTGTCAATATCGTAAGTGAACGTCCGCCGATTATCATGTCCTCCGGACACGACGATGCAACGGTGGTTGACAGCCTGATAACCAACTTTTATAAAGGGGGAAATGTAATTACCAAAAAAGAACAGGCCGAGAAAAAGGTATCTGAAACTCCCGATTTTC
Organism: uncultured Bacteroidales bacterium; assembly: GCA_903929065.1. Lineage (GTDB taxonomy): Bacteria > Bacteroidota > Bacteroidia > Bacteroidales > Paludibacteraceae > Paludibacter. Next base: position 2,862 of record CAIYTJ010000729.1, read on the forward strand.
CGTATTACGATAACCGCAACGGCGCGAAAGGAATTATCACCTGGGCAGAAACAGCAAACGGAGAAATCACCCGTCCTTCCATCGAATTGTTGACTCCCGCGCGCAAACTTGCCGGACAACTGGGCAACGACACGAAGATTATGACGCTTTTGATTGGCAAAGATGTAAAGAAACTGGCCACGACGCTTTTTGAACATGGTTCGGATGAAGTAATACTCGTTGAAGATGACCGGTTAGAAGAATACCTGGTACTTCCGTTCTCGTCTATTTTTGCACAGGTCATCAAGCAGCGTAAGCCCGAAATTGCACTTTTTGCAGCCACCACTTCCGGACGTGAACTGGCTCCCCGCATTGGTGTAAAAACCGGCAGCGGTGTAACAGCCGACTGTACCGGACTCGAAATTGGTGAATACGTGAACCGAAAAGACAAAGTAATTAATAAACCGATTCTGCATTCGCGACGACCAACTTATGGCGAAAGCAAACTGGCAACTATTTTGGGTTTCGTTTATCCACAAATATCCACTGCCCGTGCAGGAACTTTTGAAGTTCCACCGGTGGAAAAAGGACGTACCGGCGTTGTGTCGACATTTAAACCCGTATTGAGTAAAGATGAATTCAAAGTAGAAATTCTGAAAACCGTTCGGGGTGAAGGCAGTCTCCAAAACCTGTTCGAAGCCGATATCATTGTTTCAGGAGGTCGCGGTGCAACAGCCGATAACCTGTCATTAGTCAAACAACTGGCTGCCACACTGAAAGAAAAAGGGGTGAATGCTGAATGGGCCTGCAGCCGCGTGGTGGTGGATGAAGGACTAGCCGAATATGCCCACCAGATAGGTCAGACCGGGAAAACCATTCGCCCGAAAGTATATGTGGCTATCGGAATTTCAGGAGCAATACAGCATATTGCCGGCATGAAGGAATCCGAAAAAATCATTGCCATCGATCATAATCCGAAAGCTTCTATTTTCCATTTTGCTGATTTCGGTATCGTGGGAGAGTATCAGGATATTATTCCGGAACTGATTGAACGGGTGAAAGGTGGCTTCACTTTTGGGATTGAGCCGAAAAAGTAATTAATAATAAAAAGGAACTTAGAAAGAGCTGCACGAAATGAGTGCAGCTCTTTTTTTATGCATTAACTGTCATGTTGGATATGAATATTTTAATGTAATAAATGCACTTTAAAGACATTATTTAAGTGTTTATTGTCATTTTTAAATGAATGGTGAATAAATATTTAATAAATTTGCGCCGCATTAAAAATATCCATAATGCCGGTTCCGGATTATCGTCGAAATTAAACAAAGAATTATACTCTCATAAATGAAGAAGAAATTACTTATCGTCCTGTTTTTAGTTAGTAGTATTTGTGGAACGTATGCAGAAATGCTTGAACCCTCCACTATTAAAGGTACTATTATTGAAAAATCGACGGGCAATCCGCTTGAATTCGCCAATGTAATTATCAGGAATAATAAAGACAGTGTGATTGCACAAAGTGTCACCGACAAAGACGGTTTGTTTGTTTTGAAAGGTTTTCAGGCCGGCGAATACAAGCTCAGTTACAGTTTTATCGGCTATGATAAAACGGATTCAATGAAGGTTTTATTAAAAACAAATCATCAAAAGCTTGATCTCGGTAAATTGTTTATTTCCGAAACTTCAAAAACTCTGGGACAGGTGGAAGTGGTGGCGCAGCGTTCAACTTTTGTCAATTCCATTGACCGCAAAACATTTAATGTTGGGCAGGATTTAATGAGTAAATCGGGTTCGGTAAGCGATTTAATGCAAAACATACCTTCCGTTCAGGTGGATATGGATGGAGTGGTAAGTCTGCGCGGTTCTGAAAATGTAACTATTCTGGTAGATGGAAAACCGTCGGCTATGATGAAAATCAACCGTGCCGCCGTGTTGCAGCAAATGTCAGCGGACAATGTGGAAAAAATTGAAATCATTACCAATCCTTCGGCCAAATACAAACCGGATGGAACCTCAGGGATTATCAATATCGTCATGAAAAAGAATAAAAGCCTCGGGTTGAATGGAAATGTAACAGCCAATGTAGGAAACCATGAACGGGGTAATTTCAATGGCATGCTCAACTACAATCCCGGTAAACTGAATATTTTCGGGAGTTTCGGAATTCGCCGGGACAGCCGGAACAGAATAAACGATATTAGCACCACCACTTTCGACTCGAATAACCTCCCAACATACTCCTTTGATAATACGTTTGGATCATCACACCCGCTTTCGTTTATCGGAAGTGCCGGACTTGATTACAAACTTAACGATAAAGATAAATTCGGAGTTTCTTCCAGTTTCAATTATCGGTATCAGCAGCAACATGATACTTCTACCTATATTTTACAGGATTATAACCGGGCAACGACACTGAAATACCAACGCGACCGTTATCTGCCGGAATATGAATCGGACCTGGAACTAAAAGCCACTTATCTGCATAAATTTAATGATAAAGGCCATGAACTGAACGTGGATTTGACACATTCCATAACGTCGGAAGATGAAAATAACTTTTATACCACCAACTATTATCAAATTCCCGTTTTGCCGTATTCCAAAGACCATATGGATTATCTGCATCATTCCACCGACACTGAATTTTCAGCTGAATATTCCCTGCCTTTTTCTGAAGATAAAAAGTTCGAAGCCGGTTACATTTTCCAGTATGTAAACAATAATATGAATCTAACCCGGGATACCTTGCTGACAGGTTCTAACCCTGAACAATCTATAAAGGATTTGCAACGTTCGAACCAGTTTACCCGTTCGGAATCTACTCATGTATTGTATGCCACTTACGAACAGGAAATCGGCAAGTTTGGCTTTCTGGTGGGAATTCGCGGTGAACAAACCTACACCAAAGCTAATCTGGTAACGTTGGATTCTACCGTAATAATTCCATATACCCGTATTTATCCAACCATTCATTTGGCCTATAAACTGACCGATATTCATGAATTGCAACTGAATTACAGCCACCGTATTCGCAGGCCTGAAGATGAAGAACTAAATCCGTTTCCTGAATACCAGGATTTGCGAAATATTCGTGCCGGTAATCCGTATTTGCTTCCTGAAGACACTCATTCGTTCGAGTTTGGTTATCAGTATAAAAAAGATGTCACCACTTTTTTGTCGACCTTGTATTACCGGAATTCCTATAACCTGATTACAAGTGTTATTCAGGATTTGGGAAATAATATGTTCAAATCAACGCTCGAAAACCTGTCACAAAGCCAGTCGGCAGGATTGGAGTTGATTCTTTCTTCGTCCATAGGTAAGTTTATGACATTTAATCTGGCTACAAATGCCTTTTATAATACCATTGATGCTTCGGCACTTGGCTTTAGTGCGAATAAATCCACGGTTTCCTGGTCGGCAAACGGCAATGTAAGCTTCAACGTCACCAAAAGCACTGTTTGGCAATTCACTTCCAATTATTCAGCCCAAACTCTCACACCGCAGGGAACCCGAATGCCTTCATTTGTGTTGAATTCCGGTTTGAAACAGGAATTATTCAAGAAAAAAGCAGCATTAATTCTTACCGTTTCGGATATTTTCAACAGCATGCGCAGCCAATACGAAATCAATACAACTACACTTGTTCGCACCGAAATACGCCGCCGCAGCTCGCAGACAATTTACCTTGGATTTACCTATTCCTTCGGCAGTACGCCAAAGAAGGGAAAAGAAAATGCCATTAAATACGATAATTCATTGTAATTTATAAAGTAATGACAGATTTATCAAAAATGAACTTGTCATTATACATTATTCTTTCCCAAATGTAATATTATTCCATTTCCTGCGTCATAAATAAGAAGTCCAAAATGAATTTTGTAATTCAAATTAAAATTGTTTTAATAAACAAAGTTAATGATTAGAAGTGCATTTATCTTAGCACTCCAAAACAATACCAAATTTA
>CAIYTJ010000730.1 GCA_903929065.1 uncultured Bacteroidales bacterium
CCATAGTTGCCGGCTAAGTCCAACTCGGTTTTATTTCCCATTTCCCCTCGTAACTTTAAGGTAATTCTGAACGATTATTTACTTACCATCACTTATTTAACATACCTTTGGGGAAACGTTAAATAAAACGCTATTACGTTGGCGGTAATTTTAAAAGACTGACATAGAGAAAAAACGTAATGACAACACCTGACAATAAAATCATTAAAACCAGACAGAAAATGTATCAAATGGACAGGGGCAACTTTGATGACATTTGCTTTACTGTATTTCGCTGTCCATCATGCGGGAGCGAGACAATGGACTTAACTCTATTACCAATAGTTGACAAGGAAGATTATTCAGATATAGACGTTCAAAGAACCCAAGAATTAACATTAGCAAAAATATTTGATGCTGATTTTGATTTCCTTCATGAAAAAGGCAATTGTGACTGCACCCAAAACCCAACACTTGAATTAAGGAGCGTGATATATTGTTATAACCAGGGCAATATTGATTATCACAATTATATTGATTATCCTTTTGAAACCATTAAGAAGTATCAATTCAATTTAATTGATACAGTTTCTAGCAAAACATTTTTGTTTTTTGATACTGAAACTACTGGTCTGCCAAAAAACTGGAAAGCGTCATATAAAGATATGAATAACTGGCCTAGGATTGTTCAAATTGCATGGATTTTTGCAGATATTAATGGCAGTATAATTGAACAAAAAAATTATATCATAAAGCCAAACGGTTTTAGTATTCCAGAAGAAGCATTGAAGGTTCACAAAATATCAACACAAAAGGCATTACAGCAAGGGCAAGAACTTGATTTTGTTCTAAACCAATTTAATGATTGTGTAAATAAATCTGATACGATTATTGCACACAATTTGAGTTTTGATTTAAATGTAATAGCTTCTGAAATGTTTCGCTCCAACATTGACTCAGATATTATGGATAAAGAGCAAATTTGCACAATGGAAAGCACAATTAATTACTGCAAACTTCCTGGAAATTATGGCTACAAATATCCTAAATTATCAGAATTGTATCAGAAGCTCTTCCACTCTGACTTTGATGAAGCTCATGATGCTTCTGTTGATATCAAAGCAACTTTCAAATGTTTTTACGAATTATTAAAAAATAAAACAATTAAACTTTAACGTATGGCCACAAATCTTGAATTTATCATCAATGCAATCATGAAGGTTGCTAAAACTGACCGAATGGAAGGTCTTGAAAGAAGTAAAACTGTAACTATTCGTGGGACGAAGAAAGGATTTCTAAAAAATGAAGAAATTCTAATTTCTATTGAGCGTTCACAAAATGACCCTGAAGTTGCCGCACTTGTTACTGCTGACATAAATGGCAACAGAAAATCAGAAGATATTCTCAAAGAAATACTTTATGACATTTTAGAACGAACTGATATGTTAGACGCCAAATTAAATATGAAGCTTGACATTATTTTCAATGAACGTAAAATGAGATTTGAAGATGGAAAGCTCATAATTGAGTAACAAACAATTAAAATCAACGAAAATGGAATTGTATCATTCAAAAATCACCAAAGGTGGTTCTAAAAATCTAACAGAAAATCTCAATCCATTAGCAATGGCTCCATTGTTAGGATACAGAATGCATTTAGCTCAATCATGGCCAGAAATAAAGGACGAAATTGAAATAGGTTTTATTAAAGGCACTAATGGAAGTGAAATATGCTTTTCACATTCACTTGGTTGGGAAAATGAAGATTGGATATCTTTTGTTCAAAATGGAATTGCCTTACCTGTTGCTTTAGCAAATTGTAAAAAATATGGCATCAGAAAATTTGTATTTTATTGCAATGACGAAATAATGGAAATTACACCTGATGAACTATAAAAACTACCGCCAACAGCACCTACACGCAAGCAGGGGTTTCGTGCTTCGTAGGACAGGAAAGTGCTAAATTTAGAGTTCAGTTCTTCGTAGGAAGTTCAGTGGTTAAAATCCCTGCCTGCGTGTAGCTGCAAAACGTTGAACTAAACCGCTAATGCGGTAAATGTTGATTTTGGTAATTTTAAAGTGCAAATTTTAAAATTTACCATCATGAAAAAAAAGAATCACCTCTGATCGAGAAGCTTATTCAGGAGATGCAGCTTCG
>CAIYTJ010000731.1 GCA_903929065.1 uncultured Bacteroidales bacterium
AGCCGCATATGCTTTACTGACAATTATCACAGGTGTAGTGCCTTGTCTGACATTTTACATCATTCTTTGGATAATAATGCCACTTGAGGAAGATTCATTTTAAAAATTACAAATACATATTGTGGCATTCAAACTTATTTCTCCCTATCGTCCAACAGGCGATCAACCTGAAGCTATCAAACAATTGGTGGAAGGATTAAATGTTGGTACAAATTATCAAACCTTATTAGGCGTAACCGGTTCCGGCAAAACGTTTTCAATTGCGAATGTAATTGAAAAGGTTCAACGTCCTACGCTTGTTTTGAGCCATAATAAAACCCTTGCTGCTCAGTTATATAGTGAGTTTAAGAACTTTTTCCCCGAAAACGCCGTTGAATATTTTGTGTCTTATTACGATTATTATCAACCCGAAGCTTATTTGCCTGTTTCAGACATTTATATTGAAAAAGATTTGTCAATAAATCAGGAAATTGAAAAACTTCGCCTGGCTACAACTTCTTCATTATTGTCGGGTAGGAGGGATGTATTGGTTGTTTCATCAGTTTCGTGCCTGTATGGAATAGGAAATCCTGAAGATTTTACCAGTAATTTAATTGAAATTTATCAGGGACAGAAGATTGTCAGAAATGATTTTTTGAGATCGTTGGTCGATAGTTTATATACCCGGAATGAAATTGAACTAAACCGTGGAAATTTCAGGGTAAAAGGTGATACAGTCGACATATTTCTGGCATATTCTGATTTTGTTTTGCGGGTGATGTTTTGGGGCGATGAAATTGAAGAAATACAAACCGTTGATCCTGTTAGTTTTAATCTGATTGAAAGCTTTGATGCTTTCAAAATTTATCCTGCCAGTATATTTGTTACCACAAAAGAACGCATTGCACAAGCTATTCAATATATTGAAATTGACCTTGCTAAGCAGGTCGATTATTTTCGGTCAATTGATAAACCCTATGAAGCCAAACGTATTTATGAACGTGTAAATTATGATTTGGAAATGATTAAAGAACTGGGTTATTGTTCAGGAATTGAAAATTATTCACGTTATTTTGATGGTAGAATGCCAGGAAGCCGCCCATTCTGTTTGTTGGATTATTTTCCGGATGATTTTTTACTTGTTATCGATGAAAGTCATGTTACGCTTCCACAAATCCGGGCCATGTTTGGTGGCGATGCTGCACGTAAACAAAATCTGGTGGAATACGGATTCCGATTGCCTTCAGCAAAAGATAACCGGCCGTTAAAGTTTGAAGAATTTGAGGAATTAGCACCACAAACTATCTATGTTAGTGCAACGCCAGCTGATTATGAACTTGCTAAAAGTGAGGGAATTGTGGTGGATCAACTTATCCGTCCAACAGGTTTGCTCGACCCAATTATTGATGTCCGTCCAAGCTTAAATCAAATTGATGATTTATTAGAGGAAATTACAATTCGCACCGAAAAAAATGAGCGTACGTTGGTAACAACGCTTACCAAACGAATGGCCGAAGAACTGACAGATTATCTTAGTAAAATGGGAGTCAGCTGTAATTATATTCATTCTGATGTGGATACATTGGATAGAGTTCAAATTATGGAAGATTTACGCCGGGGTGTTTACGATGTTTTAATTGGAGTGAATTTGCTGCGTGAGGGGCTGGATTTGCCGGAAGTATCATTGGTAGCCATTCTTGATGCCGATAAAGAAGGATTTCTGCGCTCTCACAGGTCATTAACTCAAACTGCCGGTCGTGCTGCCAGAAATTTAAATGGAAGAGTGATAATGTATGCTGACAGAATTACCGACAGCATGGCAAAAACTATTTCGGAAACAAATCGCCGACGTGAAAAACAATTGGCCTATAATGAATTGCACGGAATTACACCAACAGCAATTATAAAAGGCGAAAGAAACTCTTTTAGTAAAGTAGAACCCAATGCTTACATAGAACCGGATAATTCACAATCTATTGCAGCAGACCCTGTAGTTCAATATATGACTAAAAGTGCGTTGGAGAAAGCAATATCAAAAACGCGAAAAGCCATGCAAGATGCTGCGAAAAAACTTGAATTTTTGGAAGCAGCCCAACTTAGGGACGAGTTGATAAAACTGGAAGATATTTTAAAGTCAAAATAACCGAACCCTAAAGTTAGATGAATTGTTGAAATACAAAAAAAATCACCATTCAGGGAATGAATGATGATTTTTTTATGATAATATATCGCTTAATTCTTTACACATCGTACCGACAAACCAAAATGTTTATTATAAACATTCTTTCCTATAGTTATGCTATAAAAACTCATGCTTCTATACCAGGCAGTTGTGTTGTCATTTGCGTTTGAAGTCCACCATCCACCAAAATTTGCCACATAATTAAACACTCCGTATTCTCCGCGAATACCGGCTGGCAGCGCTCCAAAGCCAGAAGAGTTGTTAAGTAAAGTATAAGTATTCTGGTCAATATAACCTATTGCATCTGCTACTGAAGACTCGGACCAATCCATTGATGCAGCTAGTGCTTTTACTGAAGATGTTGACGTTCCAAGGTTGTTCGAAACATAATTTATAAGCGTGTTCCATTCAGCATCTGTAGCAATATGCCAACCTTCAGGAGCTATGTTGCGGGCATCGGTAACGGCATAAAAATTATATAAACGTCCGAATTTATGTATTGAATTTGTTTCCAAATTATTGTTGTACGTACATTGAGCTCCACTTTTTGATGCATTCCACTCGTTATTAGCTGTAACCGATGGTATGCTTTCACCATTACGGTATTTAGTTACAAGTAAATTTTCTGCCATCCATGTTTGAGTGCCAATTTTGATAGTTTGGTAAACATTGCCGTCAATATCTGTCATGCTGCCGTAGGTCAGGTTAGGATTCAAAACCGGGTCAGGAAGCGATGAGTCTTTTTCGGTTGTAATTTGTAAAACATCTCCATACCAGGTTCCGTTGACAGTTTTGACATAAGCTCGTACGTAATATGTTGTGCCAGCAGACATATTGATTAAGGAACCTGAAAAACTTCCTGTTCCTGTTCCATTTAATGTAGTGTCGTTTTTGACAGTTGGTACAGAGCTTGTCGACCAACAAACGCCACGAGCAATTATTACGTCACTTCCCTTGTAAACTATTGAACCTTGACATATTGCAGTTGAACTTGTAACATTACTGATTATTCCGGTAGTAACAACTGGTATCTGTTCCGGGA
>CAIYTJ010000732.1 GCA_903929065.1 uncultured Bacteroidales bacterium
AAACTGATAACTGAATACTTCTTCTTCCCCTTCACCACCGTCATCCGCAGCACCTGTTTCCGGTTGCCCTTAGTTTTGTAGCTTACATGCACCCAATCGGGTTGGAGGTCGTTGCCGCTTTCCCAAATCAGTTGGTCGAAGTCGAAGTGTTCGCAGATAAGATGAAATAGATGCGCATTATCATCCGTTTCTAAATCTGCTGCTTCGCCTTTGCAGTGCTGCGAGAGTGGTTTTATGCTTCCTCCCTGTTCTTTGTTCACCGCTAACGAACGGAAACCTGAAGTTACATTTATTGGTTTCCCCCATTTATCGCGAAGTGGTTGAAGCAATCCGTTTGCCAGTTCGGTAAGTTTGGCTTTTTCTGATTCCGACGGTATATTCGGCAACTGTGAGTTGGTACGGGTTAATTCTTCCAATGTGAAATTCTTACTAATTTGCATTTTTACTTACTGATAACTGTTGTCTGTTCAAAATCCAAATATCGTATAATCCACCTTCATATTTCCGGTGGCATCGGGTACGTTTTGGGCATCTCGTTTGCCATACGGGTAATGTTCCTGTCGGGTGAAGGAAGTCAGGAGCAATCCCAGTTGGCGGTCACGGGTGGAAGCGCAGAGTTTCAAAATGGATTCGGCTACCAAGGTAGTAAGGGTACTTACCGCAGCAGTCATTGGACTGGTGGCACTTGCAAGAAAACCTATAGTGGTTACTAATTTCGACAGGTTTTGTTCGGTAAGTATTTGGGTAAGTAAGGTAGCATTATCCACCGTTTGTTGATTGGACTTAATAGCCAGCAGCATCCAGTTCAGGTTTTCGGGGATAGCATCAGCAACAAACACATTGTAACCCGTATCACCAAAGAATATAAGTTGGTTGTCCTTCACGTTCTGTATTTCGGGCATTACCCTTGAACTTACCACCCGTGTCACAGCTTGTGCTATCAGGTTGCGTTTCTCGGTGGCATCACTAGTCCGAAAAAAGTCATTCAGCATAGGGAAATCGGCTTCGCCCAGTGTAACGAAACTCATCAGTTGCAGGTCGGTCAGACCTATCAATGCTCCGTTACTGTAAATGCGGAGTTTGTTTAATCTGAGGTAAAACATAATATTAGTTGAAAGTTTATAGTTGTTTGTAAAATAATAGTTTTCCGGTTGCTTTTATTTTGAAATCCCCACGCCAACTACGCTATGACGGACAGAGGTGATTAAATGTCTAATTTAGATTGTGTGGGCTGATGTTTTATTGCCTTAACTTCAATTAAATTATATGTTTTATTTTCATATGCTCTGGCTATTTCATTATACTCTTGAGTTATTTCAAGATCAGCAATCAAAACATCTCCATTTCTAAAATTTAAATCCCCTTTTTTTACTCTATCGAAGAAGTCTGTGTCTTTAATTATAGCTGAAATTTTTTGTCCGTCGCTATCAACAAACTGCCACTTATATTTCTCATCAAAAACTATTTTGAAAATACTTAATGATACATTTGATTTTGGATAAACTCTATTTGGTTCAAATGAAATTTCATTTTGTGCGGTTGAAGTTGTAATCGATTCTGTTATTTTACTAAAATCCGCTTTGGGTATAGTTATACTCTTCAAGTTTGATTCTGATTTAAACTCAATACCTGTAACATTAGCTTCTGCACCAATACTTTGAAATGTATTATTGAGTGTGATATTGAAAATGGGATTATTTAATATTAAATCACCTGATTTCTCGTTAACTATTATTATTTCACCTGAATTATTTTCTATCTTAGTTTGATTATCTCCAATTTTCTCAACTGATTTTGGTTCTGATCCAAACAGAAACTTTTTTATTGAAATCAAATCTGCCAAAGTAGATATAATATCACCTGCAACTCTCAAATTATCAATTGTCAATAAATTGAAAAGAGTATTTTGTACTGTAGGATCAGTAAATAATGCAAATAATATTTCAAAACTTCCTTCTTTAAAAGTTTGAACTCTAAGTTGAATTTTGTAATCTGGGTTTAATTCTGCATTTAATTCAGAGATTAACTCTTCAAAATTAATTATTG
>CAIYTJ010000733.1 GCA_903929065.1 uncultured Bacteroidales bacterium
AAACAGGCATAATTTTATGCCTGTTTCTATGCCTGTTTTTGCATATTTCTTCTTTGAAGTAGAAGCTTTCATTGTGACCTTTACATCACTATGCCGCATATACTTTCTACAACAGAGCAGATGCAAGATTTCATCACCCAAGCGGTTGCGATTGGGGTCGAAAAAATCATGCCTGCCATTCAATCAAAATTAATGGTTGAGGCTAAGGAAGTTTACAATTTGATGGAAGCTGCTAACTATTTGAACATGTCTCACCACACTTTGCGTAAGAAAGTAGACCAGTGCAGAATCACTTACATCCAAGATGAGCGGACAATTCAATTTCGTAAAAAACACTTGGACGAATACTTAGATATGTTTACTAAACAAATTCAACATCGGCATGCAAATTTTCAATCAAAAAAATAATGATTATGAGAAAAGCAACAGCAAAAAATACTTTCCAAAGCACTACAGAGGTTAAAAAAAGAGTCTCCCATCGAATATACCCTCAAAGGCGCTGTTTAAAACCAGATTGCCAAGTCTTGTTTACACCGAGATACAAACAACAAACCCATTGCTGCGACCAACACAGAATCGATCGTAACAACGACGCCAGAACTACAAAAGATTTACCTGGAAAAATGCTTGAAAAGACTTTTCAGCATAATCAAAGAGTTTTAAAGAAATTGTATGCTGCCTGCATAAGATTAAACACCACTTCAATACCATACGATTACTTAAGCATTGAAGAATATAATCACGAGTGCTTCACCAATAGAACTATTAATGAAGTGACAAGGGTTCATGTTTATTGGTGCTACCATTATGGGATTGAGAGAATTAAAGACACAAGAAATTTCATTATTCATTACCGTGAAAACCTTTAAAAGATGGCAACACTAAAACACCGACCGCTTACATTTGACGAGTTCTATTTCATACCCCCACTAACTGTTACAACCGCAACTGACACATCCTTTCTATCACAGGGAGGGATTGTTAAATCAGTGCCTGCTTTGCCTGCAATTGCAGCAGATATATCAAAACCTGTTTTATCCAAGCCAACTGCATCACAAAGCATCGGAAATTTCATCTATAATAATGGAGTTGGCTTGACCCTAATAGCTGTCGGGGCAACTCTCGTTGCTATAGCTATTAAAAACTCTCCTCCCATTGTCCCCCGCAGGTTGAGGAATAAAAGGTAACAGCTATACTCCCTCGAAATGATATTTGATAAACAATTATCGGCCTGCTGAAGATATTTATGGCAGGCCATGTTTTTACCAAGAGTCTAATAATTTACTTAACCAGATTTTACACTAAAATATTTTCTTTTCCAGCACCCCCATTAAGTGGTGATTTTTACTATACTCCTTCGTGCTTACTATATAGTTTTATTACAATGAATGATTGCTGGCAAATAAACCTCTTAGAGCATGTTCTATAAAAATTCAAATACCAACTTCATTTATTTCTTTTCAGATACATTTAAAAAATGTATAAAATTCAATTATAAATCTATACGCATCACTACGAATCAGATTACATCAATACACTTCTATATAAGTACGTGGAAATCAATACATTTCATTACAAATAGA
>CAIYTJ010000734.1 GCA_903929065.1 uncultured Bacteroidales bacterium
CGACCACGGTTGCTTTTAAAGCGCAGGCCGACATCGGTACCCAAAAACTGACAATTCTTTACTGAAATATTGCGAACGCCGCCCGACATTTCACTTCCAACCACAAAACCACCATGCGCTTTAAAAACTTTGCAATTATCAACAATTACATTTTCAGTAGGAATTCCGCGTTTACGGCCTTCTTCGTCTTTGCCGGACTTGATACAAATAGCATCATCACCAACATCGTAATAACTGTTTACAAGCAACACATTTTTACATGATTCGACATCTGTACCATCGCCATTTTGGGCAAAAGCCGGATTTCGGACGGTAATATTATCGATAATAAGATTGGTGCAAAGCAGCGGATGAATGTTCCAGCTGGGAGAATTTTCAAATAATACGTCTTCTAAAAGAACATTTTTACATTCTACCAAACTAATCATTACCGGTCGCATGAAGTCTTTAATTTCGTTCCATTCCTGATCGGTAAGTTTTCCTTTAGGTACATTCATTTCGCTCAATGACTGACCTTTCAATGAACCGACAGACGGAAACCAATAGCCAGGGTCTTTCAGCACACCACCAGATTTAACCACACTTTTCCAGTAAGCTTCAGTCACTTTTGCTTTTTTCAAGGGACGCCATGCTTCACCTGAACCATTTATCGAACCCTGACCGGTAATGGCCACATTTTCTGCATTTCGTGCTGAAATTGGCGATTGGCAGCGTTTGGTATTCATTCCTTCAAAACTGGTTGAAACAAGCGGATATAAATTGAAATCCGGTGAAAACAAAATAAGTGCTCCTTTTTCCAAATGCAGGTTGATGTTTGATTTCAGTACAATAGGACCGGTAAACCAAACACCGGCAGGTACAATTAGTTTGCCGCCGCCTTTTTGAGTAAGTGCTTCGATAGCACTCGCAAAAGCTGATGTGTTAAGCATAATTCCATCTCCTTTTCCACCAAAATCAGAAACTGAAACAGTATTGTTTTTAAACACAGGAGCTTCAACTACCTCCATTTTAAATGGAAGATTTTTATACAGATAAGAATAGTCTTTTGCTTCTGTTTGAACCGAAACAGCGGCTAAAATTATCAATAAAAAGAGATTTCGAACAATTTTAAATACACACATTTTAGAAAATATTGATTTCAAATTAAATAAAACTAAACAACACTATTTTCAGGATATTTACCGGAAATCCAATAAATATCCTGAAAAGAGTAAATTACCACCTTAAGTCACCAGATGAGGTTTTACCGGCAAAATTGGTATCCTTCAATGAAAAATCTCCGGTGGTTGGGCCGTTCCATAAATCTGTGGATTTACCGGAATAAGCATTCATTTTTGATTTCAACGAAGTACTTGTTAGGCCTGCAGGTATCGGATCATCCACATAATCGGTTGTATAATAACAGCCGGTGATGACCGGTACAACAGTTCCACGGAATCCATTAGCACCGATTGTAGTACCCGGAGCTCCGGTTTGACCAAAAATACAGTTTTTGATAGAAACGCCTCCAGCACCATTGAATGTTGCCGTATTCAAATCGAGCAGATAACGTGCCGAAGATGCATCCTGCATTCCCTGATTGATATTACAGTTTGAAATGGTAATTGAACTTAAACTGGAACCGGTACGGGTAACCAACGAACCTTTGAAATTATAAATGGTAGAATTTAAGAAGTTGATGTTGTTGATTAAATCTGCCGAATTCGTGTTTACAATAGCATAGGTACTTGTAAATCCAATTTCATTAATCACACAGCCATTAAATGTCAAATTTGTAATAACCTGATTAGTTGCACCTGAAACCCTTGTAGGCGTATTTCCGAAATTATGGATGTTACAGTTTATATACTTGAGGTTTGAAAGTGTAGAAGCCACTTTATTGCTGTACAGATAACCAATTTTAATATTTGCAGGATTGTTGTCTACATATCCCGAAATGTCAAGATTTTCAAATACAAGACTATCCAGTGCTGAACCTGCAACAATACTCATCATATTTGAAGTACCAGTTGGAGGTGTTGTTACACCAATATTAGTCAAACATACTACCGAACGATTTACTGAAGGTGAAGTTCCCCTGATTTTGACATTCTTGCTGAATTTGTATTCAGAACCACCCAGAGTATAATTGAATCCTCCAGTCAGAATAATTACCTGACCGGCAGTAGCACTATTAAGTGTCGCCGATAAATCACCTCCCGAAGTAAGAATAATATCACCTTCAACCAAACCATACGTTGTGCCTCTTAGAATTTTGCCATTATAAATTTGTACTTTCCAGGTAGAATTATTCAACGCACTTACAAGCTTTTCACCAACTGTTATATCACCAGGCAATAATGATACCGAATCTCTTACACTGCCATCGGCCGAAGTCAGAATTAAATGAGTAGTATTTGCAGCCGGCTGCCACTTTATATCAAGTGTTTTTGCATTATTCATGTAAGCACTATACATGTTGCCGGTATTATTTTTTGTACCAAAACCAAGAAACAGATTTTCTTTCGGTGTTTTGAAAGTCAGTGTTGAATTGTATTTGGAATTTTTGGTAGTATCGTTAGCAATTGTTTTAATGCGTGCATAGAAATTCGTTTCACCCGCTAACTCTTTCGAAAATGATAGCTGAGTGAGAGTCGTATCAATAACAATGGATTTATACAAACTATCTGTACTAATCTGTAATTGATATGCTTTAGCGCTGTCCACTTTCGCCCAACTAATGGTTGCCACTGTTTTATACAATGAAACATTAAAATTGATTGGACGGAATAAATAGGGCAAACTTTTTAATTGAATATCTTCAACACAGGAAGTAAATGCTCCGAGTGAGATAACAAAAGCAATGAATGCCGGTAACCATATATTTTTATTTTTTTTCATCTTACATTAATTTAAAAGTTTATAAATCAGCTTTTTGGAACAATTAATTGCTATATCCATAATCATTGGACAATGAACCGTTACTTGTTATAATAATCTGATGCATAATGGGTAAAAGTTGATATTTATCAGGATTACCCAGATACATATGATTAATAAATCCATCGCTTAAATATAACTCTGATCCTGTAGTGCCCTGAGTCCACGTTTTCTTGGTCCATCCACCGGTTGGGTCAGTAACAGTTTTATCATCAGTTTCACCTCTGTTCAGACCGTAAATCTCCAAAGTTCTTTCGCC
>CAIYTJ010000735.1 GCA_903929065.1 uncultured Bacteroidales bacterium
AACTCAAAGCGCAAGGAAATACCGAACCTCCGATGTAGTCGGTGTGTTCGCCGATTAGATTCACACGGCCCGGTGAAAAATACACTGCTTCAGCAACTTTGCCGTAAGTAGTTTCAAATGCAGGTTTTAATTCTCGAATTGTCATTTAATATAAATATTTTGTTATTTTATATGTTTGTTCTATTCTGCAACATTAGCATACTGTTGATTTCAGAGGATCCTGATTATAGTATTCAGGAAAATAACCAGTTGGCTCACCAGGACCTGCAGGAGGTGCAGAATCCAACGTCAGTGAAATTTCATTATCTAATTCTACTCGCTCAATTACAGGAGAAACATACAATTTGTAATCTTTATTTTGTGTTTTCATTTCTGTGTGTTTTGAGGTTTTAGTTGATTGCAACTTTTTGAGTGGTAGTTTTGCCTTTGGCGGTAACATTTACCAGGTAAACACCGGCAGTAAATGATTTGGCTAAAACAGTTGTAGTATGTTGTAATGTTTGTTCAGTTAATTTCTGTCCCACTGCATTATAAACCGAAGCACTTGCTTGTCCTACGATTCCGTTTAAACAATTAATCGTAATCAGATTGTTTGTATTCCGATAAACCAACACCGAATTTGATTCACTATCGTTATTGATATTTCCGGTAGCTATCGAGGCTGACTTGAAAATAACACTGAAACGACTGGTGTTGGAACTGGTAATATCTGAGCTGAAGTTATAAGCGGAACCATCTGTCAGATTCCATTGCGTATTGGTCTGATTATCGGTAAGAATAACCTGTGTACCTGCATCAAAATTACTAACTTCTGTAGCTTTTATACTAAATGCATTGGATTGTCCGGTAGTAAAGCCTAATAGAATTTCCTGATTTGGCGTAACACTGTTCATTCCATTGATCACCAGTTGCTCTGTTCCGGCTACCGTAAAGATTTCAGGTATAGTAGCAGTATTATTGCTCATTTTCTGAGAATCGTAGCTGTCAAAACTATCTGAGGCATTCGGATTGAAATACACAATTGCTTCATCCTCGTTTGTTCCATTCGACACATATAAACGAAGTTGTTGTGAAACTTGACTACGGACTTTCAAAGCTGTAGTAGTAATAGAGGTTGGATTAGCGTGATAACGCATTGCATTGGTAAATGAGAGTGTTTGATTATCCAGGTTGGTACGTACCCAGAAAGCTTGCATAGGTGGAACATACCCTGTTACGGTTCCTGTTCCTGCAGTATTTGTTCCAACGCCGGAAGTAGTATTTACTGTTTCAAAATAATAGGTACCACCAGTAGAGCAGGTACGATACCAGATAGTTGAAGCCAAATTGGGATTTGCATTAATAGCTGTCATGGCATTCAGATATGAAGGGTATGGATTTGCAATCAGATTAAATCCTTTCTTGGCTGAACCTTTATAGGTTAATGGCACATTAACTGCTCCTGTATTTAACGTTCCAGAAAATTGAATGTTATTTGTACCACTTCCTGTTGCTGACACTGCTATATAACCAATTCCAGTGGTTAATGAACCTGTATAGTTATTCACCCAACTGCTTGTTGATTCATTGTAATAAGAAATCGAAGTAGCTGCTCCTGTTGCAATCAAACTGCTTGTAGTTCCGGAAGAAATCGGACTTGTGAGATACCAGTTTCTGCCTTGTGGAAGATATTGCTGAACAATAGCATTAACGGTTGGAGTTGTATAATTATCAATCAACGTTCCTGTTCCACTTGAATTGCTTTGTAATGTAATACCATTAGTGGCTGTAAGAGGTGTACTTGAACTTAACGTTAGTTTAGCTCCAGGAGCAACTGTTACAGAATTCACTGTTGCAGATTGGTCAATAACCAATTCTCCACTTGATATAATTAAATCTGTTGTTGGGAGTGGAGAGTATGTAATATTTGAGCCATTACTAAGTGTAGAAATTCCAGATCCGCTAAAAGTGGATATAACAGGGTAAATATTAGCATTTAATCCTACAGGTTGAGTTAATGAGTAATTTGCTATTGCTGAGCCACTTATTGAATAACCAGAAACATTTATTCCTAAACTATTTCCAACAGATGATAGTGTAAAGTTAGCCACACAAGTTCCTCCTAAGGTTACATTTCATACATCTGCAGACAAAACCCCTGATAATGCTGCATTACCAGATAATGTAGCTGTTGTTGTGCCATCAATTACTTTATTTATGCCAGAAATACCTGTTATGATCAAAGGTTTTTGAGAAACGTTTCCCGAGCATATTACATTTTTAAGTGTAGCTCCAGTAGAGGAACAGGCAATATTTTTAGAGTTATAGCTATTTACATTTAATCCGGCTTTTAAACGAACATAAATTGTTGTTGATGCAATATTCCCCGAACCATTTTTTGTCAGCGTTATTGGATTTGTGGAAACAAAATTGACTCCGGTTCCGGTTGAAATTTCAAATTCATTTGGTGGTGTAAGTATGAGATTGGCTGTTAAACCAAGTGCACTTAATGTAAAAGATTGTTCAGATGATGCTGCTCCATAAATGGAGCTAAATCCGCTTAATGTATATGATGTAGCTGTAATTGATGGTACAGGATTATAAATAGCACTAAATGCTGATACAGTAAAATTAAGGGTATTTCCAGTTCCAGGATTTGTGAAATTACCCCAAGGAGTTAATTGACGATATGTACCATTTGCTCCATCCAATCCTGCGTAAAACACCCCTGAAAATGCGTGTGTAGAATTCGTCCATGATTGAAGAGTGTAACTAAATACTTTGGTGTCGGTATTAGTTGCTGATAGCGTCATCTTTAAAGCGCCTGTTGGAAGTGTCCAACTCGTTTGATTAGAGAGGAAATAACATTCAGTCACCGAATAGGGAACAGTAACGTTAATAAAGGTATAATATGAAACACTATTCCACGCAGTTACGACAATGTCTTGAGAAGTACTTCCCGTCGCAACAGATGTATAGGTTCCTGGATTTACTGAAAAAAAACTGCCCCCAGGTCCATTATATACATAAAATGTTTTTCCTCCGAGAAATGAAGCTGGAAGAGAATTACTTGAAAATAACTTTGTTGTTCCATCGGAAGAAGTAGAAACGTATGTAAGTGGATTTGTAGTCCAGCCATTATAACTCCCGCCAACATTACAAACATCAGTTGATGCTGGAACAGTAATATTTAACGTAAACTGAGCAAAACAAGAACTTGTTCCAAGCAGAATAAAAATGACGACATAAATTAGCTTTTTCATAAGCAATTAAATTGAAGATTTCTCTGAAAAAAAATATCTTACTGTCAATATAATAATTGTGATTTCATGTATTTTTTCAAGAAAGGGTGTTTAAAATAATTCAAACACCCTTTCTTGAAACAATAAAACTAAACCTATTTTTAAACTAATTTACTACTTGTTTGTAGGCTTTATTATCAACACGAATAATGTACAATCCTGAATTTAAAGTTTTAGAAGAAAAAACACCTTTCGTGTTCACTGACTGAATCAGACTTCCATGCACGTCAAAGATAGAGACATTGGAAACAACACCTTCTGCAACAATCTTATTATCAACGACTTTTATTAAGGCATTATCATTTGATGCATTTTGAAGAGCTGTTGTAACTGGTGCAAAAATGGCTTTAAACTCCGTTACAGTGAAATTCAAGAAATTTCCAGTTCCGGGATTTGTAAAGTTTACAGCGGGTGTTTTTTGTCCATAAGTATTAGTAGTTGTTCCATCTAATCCTGCTAAAAACTGACCATTAAAAGGGTGGGCTGAGTTTGACCCGCGATAATCATAACTGTAAACTTTAGTACTCGTATTAGTTGTTTTTAAAGTCATTTTTACGGCATTTGTTGGAAGTGTCCATCCTACCTGATCGGAAATAAAATAACATTCACTCACAGCAGAAGGAACGGTTACGTTTATAAAAGTATAATTAATAGCATTTTTCCATGCTGTTACTGTGACATTTTGTGATGTAACTCCCGTAGCGACAGAGTAGAAAGATAGCGCAGGTGTTGAGGTTGAGGCCCAACTATTCGTAGCATTATATAGATAAAAATTTTGATTCCCTGCAAAAGTAGCAGGCAATGTACTACTTGAAAATAACTTTGTTGTACCATCCAATGATGTAGAAACATAATGAAGTGGAGTCATTGTCCAACCATTAAAACCTCCACCAACAAAACATGTGTCAGTTGTAGCTGCCGGAACTGTAACATTCAAAGTAAATTGAGCAAATCCCGATGTGATTGATAAGAGCATCAATCCAAGAATAATGATGTATTTTTTCATTCTAAGTATTATTTAGTGTTAATTAATTACTTGTTTGTACGATTTATTATCCACACGAATAATATACATTCCAGGGGTTAAATCATTGCTGATAAAGGCTTTTTCACTGGTAGTTGATTGTATGATTTTACCCTGAACACTAAATAAAGTTACATTTGAGTATTTTCCTGCAACTTCAATTTTTCGGTTGATGGTTTTAATAGAATAATTATCTGCATTGATAGTCATAATTGCTGCTGGAGCTGCATAAGCATTGAATGCATCGCATACAAAACTTACTAACGGATCAGTTCCTGAATAATTAAAATTAGGAGTAGCGGTTTGTTGATAAGTCCAGTTTGTACCATTTAGTCCGGCCAAGAACTTCACTGAAATGACATGTGAAGGTGATTTATCATAAATAATATAACTAAATGTTTTATCAATAGATGTTGTTGAAATTAAATCCATTTTCTTCGCTGCAGTTGGAAGTGTCCAGCCCCAATATCCGACTATATAACAATCGTTAACGGCAACGGGAACAGTAACATCAATTTCAATTGGGGAAGGAAGTAATTTGAAAGAAGTTACAACAACATTTTGTGTAGTTGCACCAGCAGTTGTAGTAGCAGTGAATTGAGGATCAGATTGGGCAAAAGCCCAATCGGTTCCAGCAACAATTTGGAACGTACCCGAACTAACAAAAGTAAGTGGAAGATCTACTCCGAAAAGTGAAGTACCTTTACTATTATCGGTCGACATTAGAGTCATCGGTGTGTTTGCTAACGGTGCCCAGCCATTAAAACCGCCGGAAGCATAGCATTGTAAAGTTGATGAAGGAACGGTTGCTGTTAATGTAAATTGAGCAAAACCGGAAGTTGCTACTAAAAGCAACAAAGCAAGGGTGTAAAGTTGTTTTTTCATGTTTTTTAAATTTTAACTTAATACTGGTTTAAATTTTAATTTATTATTTGTTTGTATGATTTATTGTCAATTCGAAGAATGTACAATCCTTTATTTAAGTTTTTTGCAATAAATAAAGTACCATTTTTTGCAGAATTTATTAATCTCCCCTGTAAGTTGAATAATGAAACAGTTGAATACTTACCATCTACCACAATTTTCTGATCAACGTTTTTAATGGAATAGTTATCGGCATTTATGGTTTGAACTGACGAGGGTGCAGCATAAGCCATAAAAGAGTCGCATGTAAAGTTACAGGAAGCATCGGTTCCGGTGTAGGCAAAATTTGCTACCTGTGTTTGTTGATACGTCCAGTTTGTTCCGCTCAAACCTGCTAAAAACTTTACTGAAACGCTATGAGAAGCCACTTTATCGTAAACGCTGATAGCAAATATTTTCGCATTTGCATCTGTTGAAACTAAGGTCATCTTCTGAGCTGAAGTTGGCAGTGTCCAACCCCATTGTCCACCAACAATATAGCAATCGTTTACCGAAACTGGTACAGTTACGTTTATTGTAAACGGATATGGATACGCCTTGAACGACGGTACAATAACATCTTGAGACATTCCGGAACTAACTGCCGTAATATTGCCGTTTGAAGCTGCAAATGACCAATCGGTTCCGGCAACAATCTGGAAACTTCCTGACCCCACGAAACTATACGGAACATATGCGCGAAACAATTTCGTTCCGGCAGTATTATCTGTCGAAATATAAGTAAGTGGATTTGCTGTAATTGACCATGCATTAAAATTTCCTGAAATATAACAGATTGTAGTCTGCAAAGGCACTGTTACGTTCAACACAAATTGATCGACTCCTGCATTTGGACTAAACCGTTGGAATGGAGAAGACAAAAAACCATCACTATTTGTCAGATTTGAAGTTCTGGGATTATCATACCATGCATACCGGGTTATTGCCGGATTTGGAACGTTACTGCTTGAAACAATTACTTTATTTCCATCAATGTTGGCAGTGGCATTATAGAATTTACGATCCATTCCGGCAATGGTAAATCCGGTTAAAGCACCTGTATTTTTAGCAACAAGTCCGGTTCCGGTATTTGTAAATTCAAGCGTGATGGAATTTGAATTAAAAGTCGAATTGCTTAAAACCGGTCCTGAACCTAAAATATTCTGACCATAATTTAGCTTTAAAGCACATTGTGCCAAACGGTAACCAACATCTTTTTTATTAGTTGGGTGTATATTGGTAACATCCCCTAAATCTGTAATTACTGCTTGAGCGGTTTTTGGAATTGAAAGCGTTGAATTTTGAACATCCCGTAATTCTGCCCACTGGCTTTCTTGTGGCGAAGTGGTTTCAGCTCCATAACCGGGTAATTGAACCCACATAAAACTAAAATCATATCCAAATCTTTTTCGCCAATCGCTAATCATATCCTGAAAAAGCGGTTTGTATTTTAATGCTTCGTTTGCATTATTTTCACCCTGATACCAGATAACTCCTTTTATCCCGGTTTTAATCAAAGGATTAATCATTCCATTATACAAAGTTGACGGCCACGTTGGTGCATATCCCGATACATCTTGTAAATAAACAGCCTGTGTTTTGCCCGAAGCCTGTTCGATAGTTTGTCCTGCATATTTTTTATAATCTGGATCAATTGTCGTAATTTCATCCCATGCCATCCACGAACGAATGGAAGTTTGATACCACGCGGAAGTAATAAGTCCGATAGGAATATTCAGATTGGCTTGCAGGTTTTTAGCGAAATAATATGCTACAGCTGAGAAAGTTGCAGAAGAAGTTGGGTCGCACGAAAGCCACGATACGGAAGGAATATCGGTTTGTGCAACTGTATTGAAATTTTTTGGTACAGTAAGTAAGCGAATATTAGTATTGGTCGATGCTGGAATCTCTGTTGCAGATGATGCTTCCTGATTCAGCCGGAATTCCATATTGGACTGACCGCTGCATAAATATACATCACCGATTAAAACGTTTGTAAAATTTATTGTATTACTTGTACCCTGAACATTCAATGTAAAAGGACCACCAAAAGTCATAGCAGGAAGTTTAACTTCCCATTTCCCATTACTATCGGCTGTTGCATTAGCTGTTGCACCATTAAACGTAACAGTTGCTATTTCACCTACAGATGCATTTCCAAACACGGTTATAGGCATATCGCGCTGCAAAACCATATTGCTCGAGAAAAACTTGGGCAGACTGACATCCGCAAAAGTAACTGAACTGCAAATAATTACTAATAAGAAAGATATATATGATCTTTTTAAATCCATAAGAAAAAATGAAATTAGATTTATTTGGTCAAAGGGCAATCTATTGTGATTTATTTTGCCCTTAATATATAGACAACCGATACTAAAATATCACTAGTAAAGTTGAATTATTTTTTTGTAATTAATTCAAAATGCAATATTGTTAGCTTATATGATTTAAGTTTAATGAGCATTTTATCATAAATAATTGTTATAAACGCAAAACCGACATTCCTCCATCTACTGAAACAACCTGTCCTGTTGAATAAGGCATGTTTTCGCTTGCCATTACAACTGCCACTTTGCCAACATCTTCCGGAGTTCCCCATCTGGATTGAATAGCAAGCCCATTCCGGAATAAATAGTCGTATTTTTCTTGCACATCGATAGTCATATCCGTACGAATAATGCCAGGTTGAATTTCATAAACAGGAATGTCGAATTCACCTAACCGAGCTGCCCATAGTTTGGTTGCCATAGCAATACCTGCTTTTGAGATGCAATATTCGCCTCTGTTTACTGATGCAGTTGTAGCCGATACAGATGAAATATTGATAATGCAAAAGAACTCATCGTGAAATAAATTTTTTTGATCAATCATATTCTTAGCAACAAGTTGTGTTAGAAAATAAGGACCTTGTAGGTTTACATCCAGCACATTTTCAAAACTTTCTTCGGTGGCGTCAAGAATATCTTTTCGTTCCAATGGAGCAATTCCAGCATTATTTATCAAAATATTTATCTTGCCAAACCGGTTTATAATTGCTTCCACCATTTGCATGCGGTCTGCTTTTTTTGATACATCTCCTTTGAAATAAGCCACTTCGACCCCGTATTTTCGTAATTCCAAAAGTGCAGATTTAACCTGAACTTCATCGCGCAAACCGTTTATTGCCAGATTAAATCCGGCTTTTGCAAGTTCAATAGCAATTCCAAAACCGATGCCACGGGTTCCGCCTGTGATGAATGCTGATCTACTCATAGGTTATTAGAATTTTACAAATTATCTTTCCATAATTTTTTATAATACGGATTATACACCATACAACCCGCATGAATTTGTTTGCCCATCATCTTTGTGCAACCAGAACAAGCCGTGCAATAGTCAATAGGATCTCCATGTTGTAGTTTAATGGGTGTTAATGGGTCAGCCAGTATTTGACGCCCCCAACCTGCATAATCGGCATAACCTTTTTCTATCATCTCTTCGGCAATGGGAAATGCTTTCTCTTTCAGAATTGAGTATGCAGAACCAATTACCTGAACCGATGAACCTAAGTTGCGGAGTGTGTCTTTTGCAAAGCGAGTATATCGCAAGTGGTTCAGATACATCCATTCAGCACCGTGAACGGGTCGTGTGATTTCGCTGGTTCTTCCGGGAATACCGGCAGATACATTGGCGTAATCCATACCAAGTTTTGCCATTAATTCAATAAACATTTTCATTTCCGAAAGATCTTCAATCAGGCTGTCAGGCGATGTTGTTCCGCAACCACCGCGCCAACCTTCATACATGGAAAAACGGCTCCCAATAATGAAATCCTTGTTTTGCTTTTGAGCTATCATGGCCGAAACAGCTTCGCGATAAAAGCGGGAACGGTTTTCCCAACTTCCACCCCATTTGTCGGTCCGGGTGTTTTCGGGGCGAAGTATTTCTGCTCCGAAATAACCATGGCAGCATTTGAAATCAATTCCATCGGCACCGGCTTCTTCGGTGAGATCCGAAGCCAATATAAATGCATCTTCCACTTCCTGAATTTCATCGGTTGTAAGTAAACGACCTTCCTCATTTCCGGGACAAACAGTTGTTTTTTCCGAGAATGAAGCGTTGCTATTTCTTCCTGAATGAGTTAACTGAAAGAGCAACAACGCATCTGGATTTGCCTGCTTTACTTCATAAACCAACTTTTTGAAACTATCCAGATTTCGTTTGTTTATGATTAATCCATTTTTGCACGACAAGGATTTTGATGTAACCGAAATTGCTTCGGCAATGATTACTCCCCAGCCTCCTTTAGCCAATTTGATATATTTATCAATGCCCAGTTGCGAAACCTGACCTTCGTTAAACCCATCATATCCTTCCATTGGCTGGGCTACAAAACGATTTTGAGTGGTTCGGTTACCCAGTTTTCCGTTTTCAAAAAGTTTAGTATACATAATGCTTTAATTTTTTGTTGAGAAGAAAAATATTCTATTTTTTTAAATAATATCAGAAAAGAAAGTATAGTACTTTTCATTATCAATATGCCGCTTTAGATACAGTGCAGTCTCACGAATATGGTAATCGCCCCACATACTCGATTCATTGCATGGAATTTTATAACCATTGGGGATATTATCCCAACCGGTCGGACGATGATAAACTGAATGCAACAAGATTCCCTGATGTTGCAAATTTTCCGATAAATAAGGAGATTCGAGCAGCCGTGATGCTATTGTTAAACCTGCCTGAAAGTAATGAACCCCTTCTGAAGTTTCCCCTTTTGAAATAAGGTAATTTCCCAAACGTAACAATGCCTGAACGCCTATTGCAGCAGCTGAACTATCCACTGGTTCAAAATCATTATACGGCTCGGCTGGTCTTTCAAGGTAATCTTTTAAATGAACTAATCCCGGTGCTGCTGTATCCCAATAGGGTATGCCGTCAGTAGGAGTATTTTTAATGTAAAAATCACAGGTTGCTTTTGCAGCTTTAAGCATTTTACCCTGAATAAAATCTTTTGAAATTCCCTCAAATTCACTATCTGAAATTGTATCCAGAAACTCAAGTTCTTCTGCAAACCCAAGCATTGCCCATGCCAGTCCGCGTGTCCAGGTCGAAAAGCCGGTATATCCCTGTTGCGAATTTGGACAACGAAAGTTTCCATCGTTGGGATTAAAAATTGATTCGTGAGCTGTACGCCCCCATTCGTCATACGAATCACGACCTTCATTGTAAAATACAGAATATTTTGCGGTTGCCAATAAATGGTCTAAACCACGGCTAAATAATGAAATTCGTATATCATTTTCACCAGGCAGAAAATGTCCCAATTTATGCGCCAACATTAAAATCCTGACAGACCGAATGGTATCAACAAATAATGAATGAGGCCCGTTGAAGGAATAAATGTAACCGCCATCAACGGTTTTGGTCCAACGGCTTGCCTGAACTGCACCTGAGGCTTTTAGAGCAAGCTCATAGAAATTCTTTTCCCATTCGTTATACTGAATTTTTCCTTCGTGCATTAGCCTCAGAAGGTTTCCATAGGTGCTAATATTGTTAAATCCATGGTCGTGAACACCAATATGACTGATATGATGTGCCATTTTACTGACCGTATTATCGCGACCAATGGAAAGAAAAGTCTCATCCCCTGTAGCATCAAATTGAAGCATTGCCGACCCGAATTGAAATCCCTGTGTCCACTCTGTCCACCCACGCGAGGTATATTTCCCGTTTCTGGTAAAAACAGGAGAACCTGATTTTTTATCGTATTCCGATTCAATCCGGAGAATTTTCTCACCAGATAAACTCCAGAAATGCGCAAGTTTGCCTTTTAAATCTTCAGTTTTTAGGTTAGAATCAATTACCATATTGTTATTTACAATTTATTCCTGATTTGTTGTTATATTTATACTTTTACCATTTTGGCTGTTTTTGGAAGAAAAGTGATAATTATTCCTCCAACTAGCGTTGCACAAAACAGTATAAGAAATCCGGTAGCATAACTTTTTGAAGCATCATACAAAGTGCCAACCAGCATTGGAAATACCGATTCTGCAATTCCATCGACCACGAGAATAATTCCCATGGTGCGCCCGAGGGCTTTCACACCAAATAAATCGGCTGAAATCAACGGAATAATCATATAATTACCTCCAATACCTATTCCAAATAGTATGGCGAAAAAGTAAATCCTACCGGGGAAATCGGAAATTAATAATAACGGAATTGATGTTGCAACAAACAGAAAAAGCATCAACATTACATATTTCCGATTAATAATATCAGCCAAAAAGCCCATTAAAACCCTCCCTGCCAGACTCGACAGCAAAACGAATGACATAATATGCGAAGCCTCAACCTGAGTAAAATTAATGTCGCGCAAATAGTATTTTAAGTGTTGACCAATACCTCCAACCGTTCCTATGGATAGCATACTCCCAATTGCTAACAAATAGAAATTCGGATTGCGGAGAACAGTTTTAATTGGAACAACAGCTTCATCTTTAGTTTTTTCAGTTCGGTTTTTTGCTGAATCCTTTATAAAAAAGGTCAATGGAAAAGCAATTAATAAAACCAAAACACCCATTGACATTAATGAAATATGCCAGCCAAAGCCTTTTTCTATCTGAGCTGCAAGCAAAGGAGCTATTGCACCGCCAACACCGATTCCCAGGTAAGCTATCCCCATAGCTTTACCGCGATTTTTATCGAACCAGCGTGATACCAATACCTGACAGGGCAGTGGACCTGCAAAAACATAACCCAATGCATTAAAAATATAGAAAGTATAAAAGAAGCTCAACGAACCGGAAAAACTTAATCCAATAAGAGCCATACTTGCCATCAAAGCACCGGTAAGCATCATTTTCCGTGGTCCGTAGCGGTCAATCAAATACCCGGCAAAAAAACCGAATAATGGTCCTACCAGCATTTTACTTACCGCATTACCCGAAGTAACGATTGTCCGTGACCAGCCATACTCTTTGGTCATGAAGTCATAATAGAATGCAAGCCCATAACAGGCAAATCCTACAATGGCAAATAAAGCCAGAAATGCTGTGACCAGAATATACGATTGTGAACTACGTTCTTTATTCTCAGAAATAACCACCTTGATTTAATTTTCTTTGAGTGAAGTTAAAACTTATACTGAATAATTCAATTTCAGTTTACATTTTTGTTTGCAATTCAAATTTCAAAGTTTCAATCTTTTCCGATTTCAGTTCTACGAAAATTTTACCTGCCGCATCTGTACTTTTTACAGTTAAAAGCAATTTGCCGTTATGTGCTTTGCGAACGTTGGTTTTGAAAATTCCGGTGTAAAACATGTCGCCGGTATCAAGTCCGGCCAATGAACCGTTACCGGTAATATTTACCGAAATGCTGTTGTCAGCATCATATACAGGATTTCCATTTTTATCAACTAAAGTAATTTCAATCAGTGACAGGTCATTTCCATCCGCCAATAAAGTGGTTTTGGTTGATTTTGCCAGCATACGTTTGGCTTCACCGGAAGTTTTCAACATATCTTCCGAAACTTTCTTACCAGCCTTATAACCAATGGCTTTCAGCGTTCCTGCTTTGTAATTTACCGGCCATGTTCCAACATAAGCATTTTTGTCAATAGCCTTTTTACCAAGCGATTGACTGTTAAGAAACAATTCCACCTGATCACAATTTGTATATACATTGACTGTCAACGAGTCAGTTGAATTCCAGTTCCATTTCAATTCTGTTTTTGGTTTTCCTTTTTCTTTTGTTTCCACAGCTATATGAGCCGTTGGTTTGTTGCTCCAAAAACTATTGAATAAATAAAATTGAGGTTTCTCAAAACCGGCGATATCCATTATACCACGGGTCCAGCCACGTTGCGGATAGGTATCTGATTCACCGAAATAATCTATTCCAACCCAAATAAATGCGCCAATTACATAATCATTATCGCGGTAAGCAATAAAATTCCGCGTTTCGCGGTTGGTTTCGGTACCAATACACAATTTATCAGGGCGTTTGGTATGTTCAGGTACGTACATTTCTTCTTTAAAATGGCGGTCAATATAATTATATCCCGAAATATCCAGCGCATCCATAAAACCATTTTTTGTTGCCTCCATATACTGGTCACAGCCCGATGTAACCGGACGAGTATTGTCCTCTGCATGGCAAATTGCTATAAGTTTTTGGGCAATTTTATACCCTTCCGCATTCTTTTGATCCGGAATTTCATTGCCAATACTGTACATAATCACAGAAGGATGATTGCGGTCGCGCTGCAACATGGCTTTCAAATCGGTTTCGCACCATTGGTCGAAATACAGATGATAACCGTTTGGTGCTTTTCCCTGGTTGTTTTCGGTGTAATTATATGGCCAGCCACGTGTCCATTCGTCAAAAGCTTCGTCCATCACGTACATTCCGATTGAATCGCACAAGTCGTAAAACTCCGGAGCAAAAGGATGATGCGACGTGCGAACTGCATTACAGCCCATTTCTTTCATTTTCATCAAACGTTGATGCCAAACTTGAATTGGAACAGCCACACCAAACGAACCCATATCCTGATGAATGCAAATTCCTTTCAATTTCTCCATCTTGCCGTTTACAAACATTCCCTTGTTGGGGATATATTCGAGTTTACGAATCCCAAATGAAGTAACCTGATCGTCAATCACTTGTCCAGCTACAATTATTTCACTCTTCAGGTAATAAATTGTTGGTGAGTTTACCGACCAAAGTTTGGGATTATTCACTTCAATTTGTTGATTGAGCAAATGACTTGCCTGAAACTGACTGCATTCCTGTTCACTTTGAGTTTTTGCAATTTCATTTCCGTTTTTGTCAAGAATTGTCGAACGGATAATCAATTTTTTAGAGATTTCTGCCTGTTTGGCATATACGTTTTTCTTCCATTTTTGAATGGCTTCCGCTGAAAAGAAATTACTTGCAAAATCGTAGTTTACTTTTACAGTTGCCTTTGCAGTAGTTGCTTCCGGTGTTGTTATGTAAACGCCCTTATAATTATTAAAATGCACAAAATTGGTGGCAATCAACCATGTATTGCGGTAAATGCCGGAACCTGTGTACCAGCGTGTTGATTCTTTTACCGAATTATCAACCCGAACGGCAATAGTATTTACTTCACCTTTACCCGATTTGATAAATTCAGTCAAATCGTATTGCAAGGTAGTAAAACCATACGGATGTCGTCCCAAAAACTGACCGTTTATCCACACTTCACTATTCATGTAAATGCCATCAAACTGAATAATCAGCTGTTTACCTTTCATCGATTCCGGCAACGTAAATGTTTTGCGATACCAACCAATTCCAATTGGGAAAAAGCCGCCCGGACCGCCAATGGATTTATCGATAGCACCTTCTATGCTCCAGTCGTGAGGTAAATTCAGTGAGCGCCACGAAGCATCGTTACAGGCAGAATCCCTGAATTGTGGATTATCACTCAACGTAAATTTCCAATCTTTATTGATGGATACTTTTTGACGAACCTGAGTGGTTGGAATTGCGGATAAAGTAAATATGGAAACAATGAGAAGAACTAATAGAATTTTAATTGATTTCATTTTCTTATAAATGGTTTTTCTTGAATATATTATTTTACTTTCATCAAATATGGCAGTACATCAATCTCAGCATTCATTTCAATGGTTTTTGGTCCTTTGAACGTTTGTCCGGCTTCGTTTTTCCAGCTGCCTTTTGGAACAAGAACAATGCGTTTTAGAGCATTTTTTTCCAACACCGGAGCAACTAACAAGCTATCGCCAATCATAAATTGGTCCTTTACTTTCTCAAAACCGCTATTTGCGAAGTTATATTCCATGGGTCGTAAAATTGGCTCACCGGTTTTGGCCGTGTTATCAACCATTCGAAGAATATAACCTGTGAATTTTTCGCGCAATTTTACTGCTTTCAATACTGCATCGAGATGCGTTTTATCCAAAATTCGCCACGGCGCAACCGAAAACTGCATCATGGGCATCAGAGCGTGACATTGTGCTGAACGCACAATCAAATCCTGATCAATTTTACTGGCATTGAGAAACGAGGTAAATTCCCCGCCGCCAATCATATCGGGACAAGAATATGCGTAGCCCATTAATCCTTCCAAAATCATATTTGGAATTAATTCATGTAAATCGTTCCAGTTATGACCTTTATCAGCCAAACGATTGGCAATGGCTTGTCCCCCCATTTTCCAGTTGGCACGGTATTCATTCAATGGATAGTCCAATCCGATTTTTGCATACAATTCGGTATATTCATTAGGCGAAGTAAATTTCCGGAACGAAACGAGGTTGCTTTCATCTTTACCAATATCGCCGGCATCGAACTTGAAACCATCAACGCCATATTCATTTACCAACACGTTCAACGAATTTTTAAACCAATCAATGGCCTGTGGATTGCTGAAATCGAGCAATAAACTATAGCCATTCCACCAACGGCAAACGGCAGGTGCATTATTCCTATTCAGAAAAACAAGTTTCTTTTTAGCCACTTCACGACCATTTTTAGAATCGGCACTCACAAACGGACACACCCAAAGCATCACTTTGAAACCCATTTTGTGAAGTTTTGCAACCATCTCTTTTGGCGATTTGAAACGCCCCGGATGGAATGTCCACGTTCCGTAATCTTCCTGCCAGTTATCGTCAATCATCAAAACACCTGGAGTTAGTCCGTTATCAACAATCGCCTGAGCATATTTCATAATGTCATTTTCGTTTTGATCGTACATCAATTCAATCCAGGTATTGTATTGCGGATGGCTAAAAAGCAGTTTATCCGGTGTTTTTCCACTGTATGGAAAATAACTTTTGGTGGCAAACTGATAGGCTTGTTTGAGTGTATTTCCGGCTTTGGTGTAATTAATTTTAGCGGTTTTACTTTCAACAATCAGACTATCGGCAGTGTATTTAATAGAAATAGGTTGTTCGCACCAAATCACTTCACCCTGATTGGATAAAAGTAAAGGTTGAATTTGATTCCCGTAATTATTTCCGT
Source organism: uncultured Bacteroidales bacterium (assembly GCA_903929065.1). Lineage (GTDB taxonomy): Bacteria > Bacteroidota > Bacteroidia > Bacteroidales > Paludibacteraceae > Paludibacter. The sequence goes on from CAIYTJ010000735.1 coordinate 16,216, forward strand.
TCATATCGGCTTCGTAACCGGCTTTCAATGGCATCATGGAGCCATGGTTAATAACACCACTCCACCAATTGGATTGAGCGGTAATTTTCAAAGCAAAGTGTTGATGGTTAGAATTCTGTTGTGCATTAACCGAAATTGAAAATTCAAGAATGATCGAAAAGATCAGCATGTGTTTAAATTTCATTTTTACCTTTTTGTAAATTGTATGTACTTGATTTTATTTTTGAGCTTTGGAGTTTTTATAGCGGTGCAATGCTTCTAAGTAATAATAATCGGCGTAAATCAGTGGCACGTCAACTTCTGAACCTAAAGGCAAATTCCCCGTACAGTGTTTAAGTAAGAAATTCCCGTTCGTTCCGGGTTCTGCCAGATATGCCGGAGATGACAGGGTTTTTAAAATTTTAACTGCCGCATTATAATATTTTTTGTCGTTTTTCAAATACGATGAGAGTTCGAATAAGGCAGAACAGGTAATTGCAGCCGCTGACGCATCGCGGGGTTGAATTGCAGGTACAGGATGTTTTACAGCCCACGGTGCAGCCACAAATCCTTTTTGCCCGGCATTAAAATCCCAGTAAGGAATTCCATCAGCAGGTAAGTTTTTGTTATTCAGCCAGTAATCAGCCAAATTTTTTGCCAATTCAAGAAATTCTTTCCGCTTGGTGAACCGGTAAACCATGGTATAACCGTAAATTCCCCAAGCCTGGCCGCGTGACCAGGTAGAATTATCGGCAAAACCCTGACTTGTTCCACGGAACAAAACCTGTCCGGTCTCCGGATCGTAATTCACCACATGATAACTGCTGTAATCTGGACGGAAATGATTTTTTGCTGTGGTTTCAGCGTGTTTAGTGGCTATTTCGGCAAAATGTTTGTCACCGGTAGCTTCCGAAGCAAAATAAAGTAATTCCAGATTCATCATATTGTCGATAATTACCGGATAATACAATTTATTTTTCCCGTCCCACGACTGGTAGTAATTCCACGATTTTATACAGCCTGTTTTTTCGCTGAAACGAGTACACAATGATTTCGCCGACTGGATTAGTATATCCTTGTATTTTTCTTCTTTTGTCAATCGGTAAGCATTTCCGTAACTGCAATACATTAAAAACCCGATATCATGATGCGAAGTCAGAAATTGCAGTTTCTCGAGGGGAAGTGTCCACTTTAAAGCCATTTCTTTCCATGCATCTTGCTTGTTGTTATCATATATACACCACAAGCATCCAGGAAAAAAGCCTTCTGTCCAATTATCCAGTTTAGTTGAAACCAACTCGCCTTTTATATTGACTGTCCTTGGATAAGTGTCGGCAATTGGCAACAATTCATTTTGACTTTTGTACTGCGTTTCGGCAAATGAAAAAAGATTGGCAGTTGAAAATGGGTTTGTTGAATTACATTTTACCGGAAATATTAACTGAAGAAAAATAATGGAAGAAATTGTAAAGAATTGTCGCATTTTCAAAAGCAAATTATTTTATATTTAATTGATAATTAATTTATTAACTAATGTCTTGTCGGTATTTATACCTGAAAGTTTCAATAAATACAAACCTCTTTTCAGTGGGTGAACATCAAAAGAACTTTCTTTTCCGGACAAACCCTGACTATAAACCAATTGCGAATTCATATTGAAAACTTCCATTAACTTTGGCGTAAAATCCAACGAAGCCAAATTCATATTGAATTGCCCCTGATTTGGATTTGGATAAATATCTACACTATTATTTTTCTTTACAACCGGAACTTCTGTTGTATCATTGACATAAATAGTGGTGGTTAGCAAAGCAACTTCTTTTGCATTTAACGTCACATTATTACCGGCTATATTCCTTGAACTGGTTTGATGCCAAACGTTCAGTTCATCAAAATAGCCAATGGAGATATGTAAATTTGCTGGTAGACTTTGAAAAGTGAATGAACTATTGTTTTTTAAACTCAACAAAATAATATCGCCATTTTCGTCTTCAAGTGCAAATGCTTCTCCACCAACTGACGAAGCGTAGGTTACAGTGTAAGTAGAAAAAGTTTTAGTTTCATTTACAGTGGTTTGCGCATCGTTCAGGTTAAAAGCTGCATTTTTTGAATCGGGCGATTTGGCAATTCGTTTATCAGCTTTGTAAATCAATGCATTGAAATCTTTCACTTCGCTCATATTCACTTCAGTCTGAAAATTGGTGTTCGTCAGCGAATAAGCCACCGATTGCAAACCAGTCCGTTCAACCCAATCATTTGCCGAACTTGCTCTGTAAAGTCCCAGGTCATATGTTCCAACTCTCCAGCCGCTTGTTCTCAATTCATAATTCAAATAACCGGCACCTTTATCAAAAGCCGATAGAACCAAATTAATCTGATTTTTGTATTGGCCACCATTTTCAGGAGTATAATTTACATTCCAGGGATAGAAAAAATAACCTGAAGCAGTTTGATAATTTGAAAGTCCATCATTATAAGAATCACGTCCAACAATATTAATTCCTTTTATTGAACCAAAATCAGAAGCATCAGTTGTATAACCGGCAAGGTTCACACGGGTAACCATATCGGCAGCACTTCGGTGTATCACTTGCCCCAATGTATCTAACATGTGGTAACCAGCCGTTTTTTGTCCGCCACCCCACATAGAACTTGTTGGTCCAACATGATCAGGCTCATTTTCCACCTGAACCAAAACAACACGCTTATTTAAATCTTTTTGTGCTATATAATTCATCAGAGTTGTCACAGCCCGAACTTCTTTCTCAATTAATTTGGTTGTGCTAAAAAGTACAGGTGCCTGAGAAACGGTTGACACAAGCGGATAAGTTGTTTTATTGCTTGATATATAGGTAGGTACATTTGACCAACCGCATATGTTTGACCCAAACCATAAGAATTGCAACTTCAAATTATATTTATTTGCATTTGTCAAGTAGTTGTCAATCAACGTAAAATTAAATGTGCCATCGGCGGTTTCGATATAATTCCAGGGAATTGGAACTGATGCATTTTTAAAACCTGCCAAACTTGTCCTTTCAAAATACTGGTAAACGGTTGCCAACTTATTAGCATCGCTGTATGGCGAACTTCCTAAATAATCATCAATACGAAGTTGAATCCCATAATTTAAATATGGTAAACCATTATAATCAATGTAATTTGAAGTGGCAGTTCTAACTAATTTTGAAACCGGCGTGTTATATTTAATTGAAATTGAATAGGATAACGAAGTGATTAAGTTTTTCGAGTCCTTTAGTTTGAATGAAAATGATGTTGCTGTTCGGTTAACATCGGAAGTGAAAATAAATTTTGTTCTATCGGGAAATACGGTTGCCTGAGTAATATTTGTTTGATTGACGGCGACACCATTGTAAGTCAATGTACCCACAGCAGGCAGTGTG
>CAIYTJ010000736.1 GCA_903929065.1 uncultured Bacteroidales bacterium
AGCAATTGATAATTAGTGATTAAAGAAATATTTATATAATCTACATAACTTTCAATCATAAAGGATGTTGCAAGCAACTTTCAAGTTAGCCAACTTAAATTAGTTTCAAATCGAAACAAATTAAATAAAAAATCAGTTGATTTGATTTCTAAAGTTTCAAAATGATTTGATTTATATATTTTTTAGAGGATGAGTTAATGTGCTTCCAACCAGTTGGTTCCAACGCCGCAATCTGCAATCAAAGGAACCTGCAACTTAATGGCATTTTCCATTTCTTCAATAACCACTTTTTCCAACAATTTTATTTCAGGTTTTGGAACGGTGAAATTCAATTCATCATGAACCTGCATGGTCATTTTGGCTTCGAGTTTTTCTTTTTCCAACCGGTTTTGAATCCGAACCATGGCGATTTTAATAATATCGGCTGCAGTTCCCTGGATTGGGGCATTAATCGCATTTCGTTCGGCAAATCCACGGACAATGCTGTTTTGTGAATTGATATCCGGCAAAAACCGTTTGCGGCCAAGCAATGTTTCCACGTAACCCATTTCTTTGGCACGCTGAATGCTGGTATCCATATATTTTTTGACGTCAGGATAAGTGGAAAAGTACCCGTCTATCAGTTCTTTAGCCTCAGCCCGGGGAATTCCTAACCTGTCGGACAAGCCAAACGTGGAAATGCCGTAAATAATACCAAAATTGGCGGTTTTTGCTTTACGACGCATGTCGGAAGTAACTTCATCGAGCGGAACTTTGTAAATTTTGGCAGCAGTTGCCGCATGGATGTCGTTTCCGCTTATAAATGCATCCATCATGTTTTTATCGCCGCTCAAATGAGCCATAATCCGGAGTTCAATTTGCGAATAATCGGCACTGAAAAACAGGCAATTATCATCAGGAATAAACGCTTTTCGGATTTCCTTTCCTTGAGCGTCCCTGATTGGAATGTTTTGCAGATTAGGATTCGTAGAACTAAGCCGTCCAGTGACTGCAACAGTTTGATTGTAAGAAGTATGTACTTTGCCTGTGACCGGATTAATCAATAACGGCAATGCATCGATATAGGTACTTAATAATTTTTTTAATCCGCGATAATCCAGAATTTTGCCAATAATCGGGTGTTTGGATTGCAATTTCTCAAGAATATCTTCGGATGTAGAATATTGACCGGTTTTGGTTTTCTTGGCTTTGTCATCCAACTTCAATCGGTCGAAAAGAATTTCGCCTACCTGAGCTGGTGACGAAACATTGAACTCATAACCAACCATCTGATGAATTTCTTTTTCAAGTTTTATGAGTTCATCTGTCAGAATTTCAGAACTTTGGCGTAAAGCTTCGCTGTCAATTCGAACGCCGGTGTGTTCCATTATGGCAAGCACTTTCATTAAAGGCATTTCAATTTCATAAAACAGATTTTCCAAACCGTTTTCTTTCAATTCTTTTTCCAGAATTAGTTTCAACCGGAATGTTACATCTGCATCTTCAGCCGCATAATCACAAAGTTTTTTAATATCAACTGAACGAATATCGTCCTGATTTTTTCCTTTTCCACCCACCAAATCTTCGAAATGAATTGTTCGATAATTCAGGTAAATCTCTGCCAGATAATCCATTCCGTGTCGTAATTCGGGTTGAACAAGGTAATGCGCAATCATGGTGTCGAACAGTTTCCCTTTTAATGCGATGCCATATTGTTGCAGCATCAAAAGATCGAATTTTATGTTTTGGCCGATTTTTTCAATCTGATTATTTTCGAAAACGGCTTTAAATTCGTGCAAAACCTGAGTTGCTTCGGTTTTATCAACCGGCAGCGATACATAATAAGCTACGCCCATAGAATAAGAGAAAGAAAGCCCAACCAAATCAGATGTAAACATGTCTAATCCGGTTGTTTCCGTGTCAAAGCAAAAAGATTTCTGCATGAAAAGCTTTGAAATCAAATCGGAGCGTTTGATTTTATTGTCCACCAAAATATAATTATGCAGTGTGTCTCTGATCGATCGCAATCCGGTAAAATTTTCGTCAGGAACCTGAACATCAACTTCGTTGGATTCAGTTTCTTCAGCCTCATTTTCTTCGGATTCCACATCGTCAAACATCGACATTTGTCCGTGTTGTTTCGGTTTTGGCTTTGATACTGTTTTAATGGTGGGAACGGGTTGATCGGGTGGAAGTGAAGTGAACGGATTGTTTCCCAATTTTGCCGACATGGTGCGAAATTCGAGTTCGTCGAACAAAGCTCGGAGTTCCGTTTCATTTCTTGGTTCCAGTTCCAGGCTTTTTTCGTCAAAAGTAATCGGGACATCAATTTTAATAGTTGCCAGAAATCGTGAGAAAATGATTTGTTCCTTATTTTCCTCAATTTTGGTTTTCAAAGCACCTTTTAGTTCTTCGGTGCGTGAAAGCAATGTATCAATGCTTCCGAATTCTTTTAATAATTTAACGGCTGTTTTTTCACCAACGCCGGGACAGCCCGGAATATTATCTGATGCATCACCCATTAAGCCCAGCAAATCAATGACTTGATCATGACTATCCAGTTCATATTTTGCCTTAACTTCATCCGGTCCCATAATTTCGAAACCACCCGTATGTTTTGGACGGTACATGAAAATATGGTCGGAAACTAATTGCCCGTAATCTTTGTCGGGAGTCAGCATAAAAACTTCAAATCCCTCTTTTTCAGCCAGTTTTGCCATTGTTCCGATCACATCATCAGCTTCGTAACCAGGAACTTCAAGTGCCGGAATATTATATGCTTTAATCAGGTTTTTAATAATCGGAACAGCCAGCCTGATATCTTCGGGAGTTGCTTCACGTTGTGCCTTATAAAGTTCGTAAGCTTCGTGGCGGAAAGTTTTGCCTTTCGGGTCGAAAGCAACTGCTATGTGAGTGGGTTTTTCCCGTTTCAGCACATCTTCGAGTGTATTAACAAAACCAAAAATGGCGGAAGTGTTCAATCCTTTGGAATTAAACCGTGGATTGCGGATGAAAGCATAATATGAACGGTATATAATTGCGTAAGCATCAATCAGAAATAATTTTTTCATAATTCTGTGTCTGAAAATTTTGATAAACAACTAAAAAAATAAAGCCAATTCAAAAACAGTTTGATAACAAAAATTGTTTTGAGTGTAAAAGTAATTAAAAAATACGCAGAAAAAAACCCAAATGGTTAATCAAACCACAAAAATGTTTACTTTTGCAGTGCACAATCACATGAGCGTTCAAATGAGTTTAATCGAATCAATCAAAAATCCGATTTTGGCAGAAATGCAGATGTTTAACAAAACGTTTGCAGAGGCATTGAGTACAGATAATCCATTGCTGCTGAGCGTGAATGATTACGTGCTTCAGAAAAGTGGTAAGCAACTTCGTCCTATGTTGGTGATTTTATCTGCAAAACTTTGCGGTGAAGTGACTCAAACTACAATTGATGGCGCACTTTCGCTGGAATTGTTGCACACTGCCAGTTTAATTCACGATGATGTGGTGGATGATACACTAGAACGTCGGGGAAAACCATCGGTTAATGCCCGCTGGTCAAACAAAATTGCCATTCTTTCAGGTGATTATATTTTATCAAAAGCACTTGGTTGTTCGGCACGGACCAACAATCTTCCCATTTTGAAAGCTATGGCCTCAATCGGCATGCAACTTTCTGATGGAGAATTACTTCAATTGGTAAATACAAAAATATCCGAAGCTTCCGAATCAAATTATTTTACCATTATTCGCAAAAAAACGGCTTTGCTTTTTGCAACTTGTACGGAAGTTGGTGGATTATCAGTGGATGCTGGTGAAGAAAAGCTTCAACATTTACGCAACTTTGGAGAATTTCTGGGAATATGTTTTCAGATAAAAGATGACATTTTTGATTATTTTGAAAATATTCAAATCGGAAAACCAACCGGAAATGACATTCGCGATGGAAAAGTGACTTTGCCGCTTATTTATGCTGTTCTGAATTCTACCGGAACCGAAAAGGAGCAAGTTCAGAGTTGGCTTGCTACGAAAGATTTTACGGCTGATAATATTCAGAAAATCACCCAGTTTGCTCATGATAACGGTGGTGTTTTGTATGCCATTGATCAAATGGAATCATACAAAAACAAAGCCATCGAGGAACTCAACGGCTTTGCTAACAGCGACGTAAAAAAGGCGCTTATTTTGTGTGCTGAATATGCAGCGAGCAGGGAATTCTGATTTACGATTGTTGATTTCTGATTTAGGATTGCAAATTGCAGAGTTCAATCAGAACTTCAAAATTATACCACTCCAATCCTAAATCAAAAATCCTAAATCAAAAATATTTTACTTCCTTTCCTTCAATTGAACTAAGCAGATTATTTGCCAACCGGCTCGCTCCAAAGCGGAATCTGGTGTTATTCAACCATTCATTTCCCAGAATTTCTTTTACAATCGTATAGTGTTTAACTGCATCTTCGGTGGTTACAATTCCTCCGGCTGGTTTGTAACTTACTTTTGTTCCTGTTTTTTCGTTCCATTCTTTAATGGCATGACTCATGACGTAAGTGGCTTCAACAGTTGCTGCAACCGGAATTTTGCCCGTTGAAGTTTTGATGAAATCAGCACCGGCTGCCATTGCCAAAATTGAGGCTTTTTTGATGTTGGAAGCCGATTGCAAAGCACCAGTTTCCAGAATTACTTTCAAATGTGCTTCGCGGCAAGCTGCTTTAATTTCTGACAACTCTTCAAAAACTTCTTCGTAATTTCCTTCAAGGAATTTTCCGATTGAAATCACCACGTCAATTTCAGTTGCGCCTTCCATCACACACATGGCTGTTTCGGCAACTTTAATTTCGATGAAAGTCTGTGAAGCCGGAAAACCAGCCGAAACAGCTGCAATGCCAATGTTTTCTTTCAAATATTCCTTTACTACCGGTACCAAAGCCGGATAAACGCAAATAGCGCCAACATTAGGAAGATGCGGAAAATTAGCTTTGAAATTATTTACCTTATTCACCATTCCGATTATTTCGGCATGGGTGTCGGTTCCGTTCAGCGAAGTCAAATCAATTTGATTCAGGCATTGTTTGTACACTTCTTTGTTGTCGTTCTCAGAAAAATGTGCTGACAAAATGTTGGCTATATCTTGTTTTACTGCTTCATCACTGAGGTTGCAATTGTATTGCTTGAAAAGATCGTCAAATTTGCTCATGGTTTTTATTTCCAATTGATTAATTTCAATTTCCAATAAATTTGGAAATTATGTTGTTAGTTTATTGTTTTCGAGATGACGGGTTTTATCCCGTTCCGTTTTCTTTTGCATATTTTTTTCGAAGGCTTCGGTAAGATTTATGCCGGTCTGATTGGCCATGCAAATCAACACCCAAAGCACATCGGCCATTTCGTCGGCAAGATTGGAGTTTTCGTCTGATTCTTTGCAGGATTGTTCTCCATAAGTCCGAACAATTACGCGTGCCAACTCTCCGACTTCTTCAGTCAGAATGGCCATATTGGTGAGTTCGCCAAAATAGCGGACACCATAAGTTTTAATCCATTCGTCGACTTGGTTCTGAGCTTCTTCGAGTGTCATTTAATCTTCGTTTAGTCGGGCAATAATGGTTTCATTGCCGGTAGTAGAATCGCCAACTTCCACGAATATTTCAGTTCCAATTGGGAAAAAAAGATCCACGCGCGAACCGAATTTTATAAATCCTAAATGTTCGTTCAGGTGGCATTTTTTGCCGGCATGGGCATAAGTTACAATGCGTCTGGCCAATGCTCCTGCAATTTGTCGAACTAAAATTTGTGTTTTACCTTCCGATTCTATAACTACGGTCGATCGTTCATTTTCGTGACTCGATTTTGGCAAAAATGCCGCCATATGCCGTCCACTGTGATGAAGCGATTTGATAACTGTGCCTTTTATAGGATACCAGTTGGCATGAACATTGAAAACCGACATGAATATGGAAACCTGAATGCGTTGGTCGCCAAAATATTCCAATTCGTCGGTTGGTTCAACCACAACGATGGTTCCATCGGCAGGTGCAACTACCAGGCTATTATCGTCAATGTAAACCTTACGCGGCGGATTTCGGAAGAAATAAGCGAAAAAGAACAAAAGCAAAGCTGAAATAATAATGTTCAGTATTGGCAGGAATCCAAAAGTAAAATGTGTGTAAATATATAAATTCAGGAATAAAAGGATTAATGCCAGCGTTGCCAGTATTAATCTTCCTTCTTTGTGAATTCTTACGTATCTCATGTGTTATTTCAGTTTTGTTTCTAACAAGCGGCTAAATCATTTTTTGCCGGTAATTGGTCTTAATTGTGAAACAAAAGTAAAGAAAAAGAATCAGTGTTGCAAGTGAGTGCTGCAAACTTTTCTATTCCCGCGGAAATGATTAACTTTGCGGTTTATTTTTAATCTCAAAAATCCGATATTCCGAGAAATTCGGAGCAAAATATACCATTTTATGAATTTATCCATTCTTACAGCCATTTCTCCCATTGACGGCCGTTACCGCTCGAAAACAGAAAAGTATGCCGAATATTTTTCGGAATATGCCTTGATGCGGTATCGTGTGTTGGTAGAAGTGGAATATTTTATCGCTTTGTGCGAAATTCCATTGAAACAACTGGAACAAACTCCACGATCGGTTTTCCCGAAACTTCGTGCCATTTATACTGAATTTTCAGATACAGACGCCTTGAAAATTAAAGAAATTGAAGCGGTTACTAATCATGATGTTAAGGCAATAGAATATTTTATAAAAGAAAAATTTGACTTACTCGGACTTGAACCGTTCAAGGAATTTATTCATTTCGGGCTGACTTCGCAAGATATAAATAACACCGCCGTTCCCTATTCAATCAAAGATGCATTGAAAGATGTTTATTTCCCGGAAATGGAGGAAGTGCTGAAAGTGTTGAATAAGTTGGTGGCTGAATGGCGGGATGTATCTATGCTGGCTAAAACACACGGACAACCGGCATCGCCGACCCGTTTGGGAAAAGAAATTATGGTTTTTGTGAATCGTCTGAACCAACAGCTTGCAACATTGAAACAAACACCGAATTCAGCTAAATTTGGTGGTGCAACTGGTAATTTCAATGCGCACACGGTGGCTTATCCGGCTATAAACTGGAAAGATTTTGGTAATAAATTTGTTTCGGAAAAGCTTGGTCTGGAACGTGAACAATGGACCACACAGATTTCGAATTACGATAATCTGGCGGCACAATTTGATGCCATGAAGCGGATCAATACAATTTTAATCGATTTTTGTCGTGATATATGGACATATGTCTCGATGGAATATTTCAAACAACGCATCAAGGCCGGCGAAGTCGGTTCATCGGCTATGCCGCATAAAGTAAACCCGATTGACTTTGAAAATGCCGAAGGAAATCTGGCCATTGCCAATGCTTCATTGGAATTTATGGCTGCCAAATTGCCGGTTTCGCGCTTACAGCGTGATTTGACCGACAGTACCGTACTACGAAATGTGGGCGTGCCGTTTGCTCATACCATGATTGCAACGCAAAGTATTTTGAAAGGATTGAGCAAATTATTGCTGAACGAAACTGCTATCTACCGCGACCTGGATAATACCTGGGCGGTGGTTGCCGAAGGAATTCAAACCATTTTACGACGCGAAGGATATCCGGAACCTTACGAAGCGTTGAAAGCATTGACACGTACCAACGAAGGAATAAACGAGAAATCAATTCGTGATTTTATTGATACGCTTGACGTAAGCCAATCGGTGAAAGAAGAATTGAAACGGATAACACCACGGAATTATACGGGAATTTAATTCAGCGGCAAACAGTAAGCGGTAAGCTACAGAAAACCTGAAACTCTGAACGCAAAACACAAAACAAGAAACACAACAATGTTCAAATTCGCAACGCTTCTCAGGCGGTTTACGCCACCTTATAAAAAATATGTTTTTCTGAGTTTGCTGTTTAATCTGTTGTCGACGGTTTTCAGCTTATTCTCTTTTGCTTCCGTAATACCGGTTTTACAGATTCTTTTCGGGCTGAAAAAAGTCGATCAGATTTATATGCCATGGACCTGGAACGAGAGTTGGAAGGAAATTGGTGTCGCACTGAAAAACAATTTATATTACTGGGTGGATGCAACCATTAAAACAGTTGGACCAAGCAATGCATTGATTTATGTGGGTCTGTTTTTGGTGGTAATGACCGGTTTAAAAGTGGGATTTGCTTATATGGGTTCCCATTTCATGATTCCTATCCGCACCGGTGTGCTTCGCGATTTGCGAAATCAGCTTTACCACAAAATTATAAGCCTGCCTATCGGATTTTTCACCGCTGAGCGCAAAGGCGATATTATTTCCCGAATGACTGCCGATGTGGGCGAAGTGGAAGCTTCAATCATGAGTTCGCTGGATATGATTTTTAAAAACCCCATCATGATTCTGATCTATCTTGTGGTGATGTTCAGTATGAGCTGGTTGTTGACTCTTTTCGTCATCTGTCTGTTGCCTTTTAGCGGTTGGTTGATTGGCAAAATTGGAAAATCGCTCAAAAAAGGATCGACACTTGGTCAGCAACAAAATGGAGAATTACTTTCCCAGATTGAAGAAACGCTGGGCGGATTACGGGTGATAAAAGCGTTTAACGCCGAACTTAAACTTGAAGCACGTTTTAGTGTGTTGAATGAAAAATTGCGAAAAACGTTTACTCGCGTTAACCGACGTTTCAATTTGGCGCATCCGGTTAGTGAGTTTATCGGTACAGTGGTTATTGCCATTCTGATATGGTTTGGCGGTACGCTTATTCTGAGCAATAAAAGCTCCATTGGCGCACCCGAATTTGTGTTTTATATCCTGATTTTCTACAGTATTATTGCTCCATCCAAAGAATTGTCGCGGGCGTCGTACAGCATTCAGCGCGGTTTGGCTTCTCTGGAACGGGTCGACAAAATTTTGATGACCGAAAATACTATCAAAGATCCTGTCCATCCGCAGATTATACATACTTTTTCCGATAAAATTGAATTTAAAAATCTCAGTTTCAAATACCAGACTGATTGGGTATTGAAAGATATCAATCTGGTGGTTGAAAAAGGAAAGACGGTGGCGTTGGTGGGACAATCCGGTTCCGGAAAGTCGACGTTGGTGGATTTGCTGCCGCGATATTACGATCCGGTAAAAGGCGAAATTCTGATGGATGGGGTCAATATCAAGAAATACAAAACGCACGATATCCGTTCGCAAATGGGCAATGTGAACCAGGAAGCCATTCTGTTCAACGATACTTTTTTCAATAATATTGCCTTTGGAGTGGAAACTGCCACGTTGGAACAGGTTATGGAAGCGGCCAAAATTGCCAACGCGCACGATTTTATCATGGCTACTGAAAACGGTTACGAAACCAGCATTGGCGACCGCGGCAGCAAACTCTCGGGCGGACAACGCCAGCGGGTGAGCATTGCACGGGCCATTTTGAAAAATCCGCCGATTCTTATTCTGGACGAAGCAACTTCGGCGCTTGATACCGAATCCGAAAAAATGGTGCAGGAAGCGCTGGAAAACCTGATGATGAACCGCACCACATTGGTGGTGGCGCACCGCTTATCGACTATCAAACGTGCCGACGAAATCTGTGTACTCCACGAAGGAAAGATAGTTGAACGCGGCAAGCACGACGAGCTAATCGCCCTCGACGGCTATTACAAACGGTTGTGCGATATGCAATCGTTTTAAAGCAGCGGTAAGCAGTAAACAGTAAACAATGAGCCCGGTCGGATTGATCGGGCTCTTTTGTGTTTAAAATTCCTGTCTGAATGTGGCAGACTTAAAAAAATATTTTGGGTTTTGATTTTTTTTAGAGAATCTCCAATATTTCTTCCAACCGGTGAATCTGATACGTGGCTGAATTGAATTTTTCGGACACTTCATTATTCAGATTAAAGAAAATCTGGTCGATTCCTGCATTTTGTGCACCGCGGATATCAGCTTCGAAGCTGTCGCCGATCATGATGGTTTCGGCAGCGGTGGTGTTGTTGAGTTGAAGGGCGTATTCAAAAATTTGTTTGTCGGGTTTCAATGCTCCTGCCGCTTCTGAAAGCACCACGTGTGAAAAATATTGCTCCAGGTTGCAGGCTTTGAGTTTGCGGTATTGTACTTCAATAAAACCGTTAGAAACAATGGTAAGTGGATATTTGGCGTGGAGGTAATCCAGTAATTCACGGGCAAAAGGAACCAGTTCCGTACGGGTCGGTAATAAATCCAGGTATTCCTTTCCAATTTCGGTGGCTAATTGCGCGTCGGCAATTCCCACCTGTTTCAGCGGATGCAGAAAGCGTTCGAGAGAAAGTTCATCCTTGGTAATAATTCCTTTGCCGTAATCGTCCCACAATTCAAGATTGCGTTTGGCGTAAATATCAAAATAGTGTTCGAAGTTGCGGAAATACCGGTCAAAATTCCTTTTCACGAAAATTTCATGCAGCGATGACTTTGCATTGGCATGAAAATCCCAAATGGTATCGTCCAGATCGATAAAAACTGTTTTGTACATGAACCTTATTCAACTTCAATTACGAGGTATTTACTGATACTCCAGAATTCATCCGGATCAACAATCAGCAACACAAAATTGCCGTTTTCCTTTTCGAGGGTGTACGACGATTTGGGATGGTTGGTCAGAATTTTGGCATGATTTGAATAGAGAGGAATGGATTTGGTGTTGCGGGCATCGATCCGTACAAAATAGTTTTTATTGAAATCGTGTTGAAGTACACGTTGCTGGGTAAACATCCCTTCGGAAGATACTATTTTTTGTTGTCTCAACTCCTTAATGGTTCCAAACACATACCAGGCGGTATGAATGGTTTCATCCAGTTCTTTTATTTTGACATCCTTGGTCTTGGTTTCCACTTTTAAATCTTCAATATCACGTCCCATTTTGGTTACCTGCGTATCCAGTTTCAGAATCAGCGAATCTTTAGTCAGCAATTCCGCCTGCAGTTCAGTCACTTTCAGAGTTTCTTCTTCCAGCGATTTGGTAAGTTTTACGATGGTTTGTTCCAGTTGCGACGAACGGAAAGCACTTCTGCGGATTTTGGATTTCAAACGGGTCAGTTCCTCTTTATTGGTTTTAAGCATATCGTATAAATACGTCATGTCTTCGTTGATTTTCGTTCGTACATCCTCACTCAAATCTTTGCCAACCGGCTGTATGGAAATAATTTTCTCGGTGTCTTTTATTTTTTCGATATTTTGTTCAATCTGGTTCATGGCCGAGAAATACCCGTCCACTTCCTGCTGAAGTTTGATCTTGGCATTCATCAACGAATCGTTTTGCGCTTGCAACCGTTGGTATTCAGCAGAATGTCTGCCACACGAAGTAGACAAAATAACCAAAAGGGCGAAAAAATAAAAAATAGGTTTCATATCGAAAATGAATATTATAACGGGAATTTGAAGATTGAAATAAAGAATAAAAAAACTAAAAAAATATTCTCATTTTTTGAATGCAAAGGTAATGTTATTCTTCTAATCCTGCAACAATTAGCACAATTTCTCCTTTCGGATTATGTTCGGTAAAATATTGAATTAATTCCAGCAGATTTCCGCGTTTTGTCTCTTCAAAAAGCTTCGAAATCTCGCGCGAAACAGATGCTTTTCGTTCGTTTCCAAACACTTCGGCCAGTTGAGTGAGCGTTTTCACCAACCGGAAAGGCGATTCGTAGAAAATCATCGTTCGTTTTTCAGCAGCCAATTCTTTGAATTTCGTTTGGCGGCCTTTTTTCGGCGGCAAAAATCCTTCGAAACAAAACCGGTCGTTGGGTAATCCTGAAGCCACCAGTGCCGGCACAAAAGCAGTTGCACCTGGGAGACATTCCACATCAATGCCATTCTCGACACATTGCCGCACCACCAAAAATCCCGGATCGGAAATAGCCGGCGTGCCTGCATCGGAAATAAGCGCCACCGTCTGACCGTTTTTGATGCGTTGAACCACATTTTCAACGGTTTTGTGTTCGTTGAATTTGTGATGTGACTGCATCGGCGTTTTGATTTCGAAATGTTTCAGCAGAAAACCACTAGTTCGTGTGTCTTCGGCCAGAATCAAATCGGCCTCTTTCAGCACCCTGATGGCCCGAAAAGTCATGTCTTCAAGATTTCCAACGGGAGTTGGTACAACAAAAAGTTTCATTTGTTTGTTTGATTTTTTGAAAGGAAAATGTTCATATCTTTTTTTATAAAAATATATTCAATCCTTGTTATTTTTTTATCTTTGCAAAGATTAAATGAACACTCCGTTCGATTATAATTGTAAATCGGGTGTAAAGTTACAATAATCAGGAGAAAAAATAACGAAACAGAACTAATTTTCAATAAAATACCATGATTTATTCAGAACAAAACCATCCCATTCAACAAAAAAGAGGCAGTATAGAGGTAATTTGCGGATCGATGTTTTCCGGAAAGACGGAAGAATTAATTCGCCGATTGAAACGGGCCACCTTTGCCAAGCAGCGTGTTGAGATTTTTAAACCAAAAATTGACACACGTTATTCGGAGGATGAGGTTGTTTCGCACGACAAAACGGCCATTCGCTCCACACCGGTGGATTCGTCAGGAAGTATTTTATTGATGTCAAACGACGTGGATGTGATTGGTATTGACGAAGCGCAGTTTTTTGATGAAGGACTGGTGGATGTTTGCACGCAGCTTGCCAACCAGGGAATCCGTGTTATTATTGCGGGACTGGATATGGATTTCAAGGGAATTCCGTTCGGACCGATGCCGGCGCTTTGTGCTGTGGCCGAAGATGTATATAAAGTGCATGCCATTTGTGTACGTTGCGGTGCGCTGGCGTATGTTTCGCACCGGTTGGTGGACAGCGACAAACGCGTTTTGCTTGGCGAAATGACCGAATACGAACCCATTTGCCGGGATTGTTATAATAAGACGAAACACTAAATAACTTCTGAAGATGAATACAAAACCTTATACTTTCGACCGTGTGGTGCGGATACTTATCGGATTAAGTGTGCTGGTTCTTCTTTATTTATTGATTTTGCGGTTGAGCGGTGTGCTGCTGCCATTTCTGATAGCGTGGCTGTTGGCGTATTTACTACAGCCTTTCGTTTCGTTTTTTCAACACAAACTGAAATTCAAAAGCAGGTTTCTTTCCATTCTGGCCACGCTGTTGCTATTTTTGGGAGCAATAACCGGCATTATCTGGATATTGGTCCCGATTATAAGCGTCGAAGTTCAAAAGCTTTCGCAATTGGTGATTTCGTACAGCCAAAACCTGAATGTCGGCTCGTTTCTGCCGGCGGCCTGGCAACACGAAATTCAACGTTACCTTTCGCACCTGAATTTCCAGTCGATTCTGAAAGATGAAAATATCATGAATGGTGTCCGGAAACTGGCCCCGGAGTTGTGGGATTTCATTAATGGTTCACTCGACTTTGTACTTGGTTTTTCGGTGGTGATTATCGTATTTTTATACCTGATTTTCATTTTGCTGGATTATGAAAAGATTTCGGCAGCCATGTTCGGAATCATTCCTCCCAAACATAAAAAACTGATTACTGAAGTCATTTTCGACCTCGAAGGCGGCATGAACCGCTATTTTCGCGGTCAGGCGCTGATTGCTTTAATAGTCGGTGCACTTTTCATTATCGGATTCAGCATCATCGGTTTGCCGCTGGCCATCGTCATGGGGCTGCTTATCGGACTGCTGAACATGGTTCCGTACCTCAAAACCGTTGCCATTATTCCCACGCTGATTCTTGGCCTGCTTCAATCGTTCGAAACCGGACAGAGCATTGGCTCCGTGCTGCTGGGAATTGCCATTGTGTTTATCGTCATCCAGGCCATTGAAGATATGGTGCTTACGCCGCGCATTATGGGAAAAGTCACCGGACTGAATCCCGCCATTATTCTGCTTTCACTTTCCATTTGGGGCTCGCTGATGGGCATGGTCGGGCTTATTATCGCCCTGCCAATGACCACGCTCATCATTTCGTATTACAAACGCTTTGTGCTGGAAGAAAACAAACCGGAAGAAGTTACTGCACCGGCTGAAGAAGTTGAAACTAAAGAATAATTGAGATATATTTTGGCGCTGTAGGCTACAGAATGGCATCCACCCTTACTGTTTTTAACTCTGTAGGCTGCAGAACGGCAATACACCTTCTGGTTTTTAACTCTGTAGGCTACAGAACGACAATACACCTCATGGTTTTTAACTCTGTAGGCTACAGAATGGCAATACACCTCTTGGGTTCTCATTCTGTAGGCTACAAAGCCACAACCCACCTACTGGTTTTTTGGTTTTACACCGCAAAACACACATCCCAGCTCTTGGTTTTTGGATTTTACGGTGAAAAACAGGCATCCCACCTACTGGATTTTGGGTTTTTCACCGCAAAACACACATCCCAGCTTCTGGTTTTTGGCATTTTCGCTGAAAAACACACAGCCCACATGCTGGTTTCCCATTTTTTCGGTGAAAACTAAAAAAACCAGGAAAATCGGTTCTTTATTTATTAGCAATTCGATGAAAAACTATTATATTTGCGGGGTTAATGAGTTTGAGTGTGTTTTGAATTGGAAAGTCAAAAGACTTCATTTTAGCTACGACATAGTGGACACTATGCCGAACATAGGATGCTGGATTTTGTATGCTTCAATGAATGAGGTGAAAGAGCATGATTAATGAATAAGGTCGATTCTTATGAGAAATAAAATTGGAAAGTTGTTTTTTCTATTAAGTGTAAATGGAATATTTATTTGTTCTTTATTTCTTTTGTCCGGTTGTTCCCAGAAAAAAAATAAAATAGAATACTTAATCTGCAGAGATAGTATTCAATATTGGGATTTCATTTCAAATACTCAACAGAAATCAGAAATCGATGAAACTTATTGCTTTAAGAAAGGAGGATCTTTTATAAGGTATTATTTTGGCAAAGATGGTGATAGAAGAATATTGACTAATGCGGATAATGAAGTTGTTGTTGGTAAATGGTCAATATCTAATGATTCAATTTTTACAATAGATTTCGGACGAATTAAAATTGCCAACTATAATGAGGATACAATTTTTTTTGGGAAATCAAAGAAGATGGATATGCTAATCAGAGTAAAAGGAAAAATTGATTTGATCAACCTAGGAGATCCCGGAGATACATTACCAAAATTTAAATTATTACCTCCAATTTAGAGAGAATCTGATTTATCTCGATTCACCTATTGACATACTTTTCCAATAGAGCACACGCTGGCGCACTTTTGCAAAGTGTGCCGATACAGAATGGTAATTCGTCAAATCAGTTTTCCACAATCTTTATATCCCGAATCATTAACTGTATGGACGTGTTTCCATTGAATGAATTTTCTTCGAGGGTGTAGCAAATATCCAGCGGGTTGAGGGCTTTCAGATGGTCGTTGTACTCAAACATGCGGAAGGCAATGCCGTTCATCACGTTTTCCGAACTTGAATCTACTAACTCCAGTTTCAAATGCTCCTGTTCCTTGCCAACCAACCGGCTGGTGCCATAGTCGAACACTTTTTTGGAGACAAAAATCGGTTTCATATTTCCGGGACCAAACGGACCGAATTGTTTCAATACGCGGAAGAATTTCGGGGTAATATCTTTGAATTCCAGCACGGCATCAATGTCAATTTGCGGATAAGTTTGCTCCGGCAGAATGTTTTCGGCCACAAATTTCTCAAACCGGTCGGTAAATTCCAGCACGTTTTCTTCTTTCATCGTGAGTCCGGCGGCATACATGTGTCCGCCAAAGTTTTCGAGCAAATCGCGGCATGAATCAATGGCTTTGTAAATGTCGAAGCCGGGAACCGAGCGCGCCGAACCGGATGCAAATCCGTTGGAATTGGCCAGTACAATGCTTGGTTTGTAATATTCTTCCGAAAGGCGCGAAGCCACAATGCCAATCACCCCTTTGTGCCAGTCGGGTTTATGCACCACGATGGATTTCCGGTCGGCATAGCGGCTGTCGGCAGCAATGAGCGCGATAGCTTCGTCGGTAATGTTTTTATCGAGGTCTTTGCGGTCGTTGTTATATTCGTTTATCAAATCGCTCTTCATTTTGGCAAAAGCATGGTCGCTCGACACCAGCAATTCCACCGCTTCCGAAGCCAGTTTCATGCGTCCGGAGGCATTGATGCGCGGTCCGATTTTAAACACAATATCGCTGATAGAAATTTCTTTGTCGGACAAGCCGCACACTTCCAGAATGCCTTTCAGGCCGATACTCGGATTCGAATTGATTTGTTTCAAGCCGTAAAAAGCCAGAATGCGGTTTTCGCCGGTAATCGGCACAATGTCGGAAGCAATGCTGAGCGCCACCAAATCCAGCAAAGGCGTAAGTTTGGAGAAATCAATATCGTTGCGGATGGCAAAAGCCTGCATCAGCTTGAAGCCAACGCCGCAGCCGGAAAGATGTTTGTATGGATAATGACAGTCGTCGCGTTTGGAATCGAGCACAGCCACAGCCGGCGGCAAAACGGAATCGGGCGTGTGGTGGTCGCAAATAATAAAATCAACGCCCTTGGTCAATGCATATTTTACTTTTTCTACGGCTTTGATGCCGCAATCGAGCGCAATGACGAGTTTGTATTCATTGGCTGCCGCAAAATCAATTCCCTGAATGGAAATGCCGTAACCTTCGTTGTAGCGGTCGGGAATATAAAAATCAATGTTCGAGTAAAATTGTTTGAGGAACTTGTAAACCAATGCCACCGAAGTCGTTCCATCCACGTCGTAATCGCCGTAAATGAGAATTTTTTCGTTGTTTTGCATGGCTTTGGTGAGCCTGTTGACGGCATTTTCCATGTCTGCCATCAGAAACGGATCGTGAAGATCGCTTAAATCAGGTCGAAAAAAACTACGGGCATCATCAAAGGTAAAGATGTCCCGTTGAACCAACAATTGGGCGAGTACCGGACTGATACTTAATTCTTCTGCTAATTTGTTTTGTGTCTCAATTTGATGTTCGGTAAGTGTTCTGTAAAGCCAAATATTTATCATTGTGTTTTATTTTTCCACCCGGAGCAGGAAACCGAAATTTCCTGAAATGAAACAAGCTGCTATTTCTCAATTCCTTAAACCACTCATCATCCAAAACAAATAGCCGGCCTTTTCAGAGGTGTAAAAGTAGCCAAAAAGTTTTAAATCGGCAAACCTGCATTTACTTATCCGGCTTTGATAGCATTATTTTGGAAAATTTAATGTTATATTTGCATTGGTTTTTTAACCGGTAGAAAAAGAAATAAAACAGCATTTTTTCCGTTAAGTTATTTTGGCAGAATTTAATGCAACAAATTAATGTTTTTGAAACCTGATGGAAATGCATGATGAAATAAAAAAGGCGGTTGAAGTGCTTCGTTCAGGCGGCATTATTCTTTATCCCTCCGACACGGTTTGGGGATTAGGCTGCGATGCTACGAATGCAGAAGCGGTGAAGCGGATTTTCGACATAAAAAAACGGGCTGATGCCAAAGCCATGTTGGTGTTGGTGGACAATCCGTCAAGAATACAAGGTTATGTGGAAGAAGTACCGGATATGGCGTGGGAACTGATAGAAGTGAGTGACAAACCGCTCACCATCATTTATCCGCAGGCAAAAAATCTGGCAAAAAACCTGATTGGCGACGATAAATCCATTGGAATCCGTGTCACAAAGGAAGCATTTTCAAAATTACTTTGTGAGCGTTTCCGAATACCCTTGGTTTCCACCTCTGCCAATGTAAGCGGTGAACCAACACCGGCTAATTTCAGCCAAATTTCGGATGAAATCAAATCGGCAGTGGATTACGTGGTCAATTTCCGGCAAAATGATACCACGCAGCCAAAACCGTCGTCGATAATTAAACTCGGCATTGGGAACGTGATTCAAATAATCAGAGAATAAGGATTAATGAAGAAAAATCTACTTTTTAGGAAATATTTACTTTATGATATACTGGCTGCCCTTTTGGTGTGGGTGGCATTTGTTATTTTCCGAAAAACGATTAATGATATCAGGATTTTTGACAGTATTCATGTACTGATTCCAAACTATGATTATGTCGGAAGTCTTTTGCTCTTCCCGTTTTATTGCATTTTCGTTCATTACCTATCAGGTATTTATCTGAATTCGCACAAGAAAGATAGGATAAGTCTTATTTTAAGCACACTTGTTTCATCTGCCATAATTTCTTTATCAGTGTTTTTTGTCCTGAAGCTGGGTGATGTAACAGTTTCACATGAGTATTTTTACATTTCACTACTTGTTTTATTCACGTTATTATTTTGGTTTACTTTTATTCTCAGGAATATCGTTTTTTCTCAGATTCAGCGGAATTATATTTCAAAAAAATGGACTTTGAATACCTTGATTATTGGTACAGGCGAAAATGCATTGAGAATTGCCGATGATATTGAAAAACATAGTTCGCAAAATACCATTGTCGGTTTTGTATCCATCGACCAAAAGGCAAGAATACCTTCTTCAAAAATTTTGGGTAATTTGTCTCAAATCGATTCAATCATTGAGAAAAATGAAATTGTGGAAACGATCGTGGCATTGGACGATGATGCGAATGAAAAGGAACTCTTCAGAATAATCAATTTATTATATCAGTTTAATATTGAAATACAGTTTACCCCACGGCTTTTTGAAATTCTGATTGGGAGTGCAAAAATCGTCAAACTGGGAATTAGTCCGTTGGTAAGTATCACAAAACCATCCATGCCAGATTGGCAGGCAAGTATAAAACGATTGGTGGATATTGTGGTTTCAGTTGTTTCGCTGACAGTACTATCGCCCGTAATTTTATATTACAGTATACGGATCAAAGCTGATTCTCACGGACCAGTTTTTTATTGGCAGGAACGAATCGGTCAATATGGAATTCCGTTTAAGATATTGAAATTCAGAACTATGTTTTGTGGTTCTGAAAATGGAACACCACAGTTGAGCAGTGCAAATGACGACCGGATTACAAAACTTGGAAGAATGCTCCGGAAGTACCGTATTGACGAAATTCCTCAATTCTGGAATGTACTCAAAGGCGATATGAGCCTTGTTGGACCGCGCCCTGAAAGACGTTTCTACATTCACCAAATAATGGAAGACGCGCCGTATTATTGTTTGCTTTATAAAATTCGTCCGGGATTGACTTCGTGGGGACCGATTAAAATTGGTTATGCCGACACGGTTGAAAAAATGACCGAAAGGCTTAATTACGACATTATTTATATGGAAAATATGTCGTTAATGACTGATCTCAAAATCCTTATGTACACATTCGAAATAATTTTTAAGGGCAAAGGCATTTAAACACACTGTAATTTCTATATCTTTGTATTCAGTTTTTATAAAGGTATGGAAAGTAATGGTTGGTATTTAAAAATGATTGCGTGGCGCGAGCAGCATATAAAACAGCGCAATTTCATTTTAATTCTGAGTTTTTTAGTCGGAATTTTTGCGGCAATTGCTGCATTTCTGCTCAAAACGTCGATTCATCTTATTCAAACCCTTCTTACCGAAAATTTCAGCCGAAATCACGTCAATTACTGGTATTTGGTCTTTCCTGCAGTCGGAATTTTTATTGCTTCGTTATTTGTCCGTTATATTGTAAAAGATAATATCAGTCACGGTATTACCCGCATTTTGTATGCTCTTTCGCAACGAAAAAGTATTTTGAAAATGCATAATGTCTGGACTTCGTTGGTTGGAAGTTCCATTACAATCGGCTTTGGAGGTTCGGTGGGAGCGGAAGCACCCATTGTTCTAACCGGTTCGGCTATTGGTTCCAATTTGGGTCGGTTCTTTAAAATGGATCAGAAAACCCTTATGCTTTTGGTGGGCTGCGGTGCTGCCGGGGCTATTGGCGGTATTTTCAAAGCACCGATCGCCGGTCTGGTTTTTACGCTCGAAGTGCTGATGCTGGACATGACACTTACTGCTATTGTTCCGCTTTTGATTTCGTCGGTTACCGCCACAGCTTTATCCTATTTCTTTTCCGGCAGTTCATTTACATTCGAATTTGGAAAATATGAACCATTCGCCATCTCGCGAATTCCCTATTTAATCCTGCTGGGTATAATCTGCGGACTGGTTTCGCTCTATTTTACCCGTGGCATGAATAAGTTGGAAGGAATGTTCCGCAAATTTAAAAACCCTTACACCAAACTGGCTATTGGAGGCTCCATGTTGAGTTTGCTCATATTTATTTTCCCGCCGCTTTACGGCGAGGGTTATGATACTATTGTTGCTTTGTTGAACGGGCATTCGGCTTCGGTAATGAATCAAAGCTTTTTTTTAGGTTTGGGACCAAGTCCATGGATTTTGATTAGCTATCTGACACTGATTGTTGGATTTAAAATATTTGCATCGGCTGCTACTACGGGTGCCGGTGGAGTCGGCGGAATTTTTGCACCATCGTTGTTTATCGGCTGTTTAACGGGATTTGTGGTGGCACATTTGCTCAGAATGCTTGGAATACCGATTCCGGAATCAAACTTTGCATTAGCCGGCATGTCCGGATTAATGTCCGGCGTAATGCATGCTCCGCTCACCGGAATTTTCCTGATTGCCGAATTGACAGGCGGCTACAATCTTTTTATGACGTTAATGATTGTTTCAACCGTTTCGTACCTGACCATAATTTTGTTTGAACCGCACAGTCTATATGCCATGCGATTGGCTCAAAAAGGCGAATTGCTTACGCATCATAAAGATAAAGCCATTCTGACCATGCTTCACATGCATAATTTTATTGAAACGGACTTTATAGAACTATATCCCGATATGACATTGGGACAGCTGGTCAAAGCAATTTCTCAATCCAAACGAAATATATTTCCGGTTGTAAATCCGGCGAGTCATGTAATTATTGGTATCGTTTTGGTTGACGAAGTGAGAAATATTATGTTTCGTCCCGATTTGTACGAACGATTTAAAGTCAGTAAGCTTATGACTTCTATTCCGGCTTTGCTTAATTCTAAAATGCCTATGGAAAAGGTTATGGACGTGTTTGAAGATACCGGTTCGTGGTATTTGCCGGTG
>CAIYTJ010000737.1 GCA_903929065.1 uncultured Bacteroidales bacterium
ACACGTTTTTTTAGGTTGTTGTGTGTGTTGAAACATGTTATTAAACATATATATTTTTATCTATCATAAAATCAGACTTATAACCGTGCAGATGTAGTGGAAATGTTGTGGTGAAAAAGGTAGTCGGTAGGGTTTTTGTGAGGGAAATTATTTGTCTGTTGCTTTGACACTATCTATATTTGCATAATCCAATTTCCCAAATTATCAAAAAAAGAATTTAGGATTTTTGAATTAATCAATTTTTGGGGAAAAGGAATTAATAGTTATACAACAAATTTTATGATTACAAAGAGGGTTTTATTTTTGATGATGATTGTGGTTTGTGTTTCGTGTGCACAAACCAAAGATCCGGTTGAACAAAAAATAGACAAACTTATATCGAGGATGACATTGCAGGAGAAGATTGGACAAATGAATCAATTAACAAGTGTAGGTTTGTCAAAGGACATGAAAGCGCTGTTAAAAGAAGGTAACGTTGGTTCTATTCTAAACGAAACTAATCCCAAAACAATAAATGAACTTCAACGAATTGCAGTAAAAGAAAGCAGACTTGGCATCCCGATTATTTTTGCACGGGATATAATTCATGGTTTCAAAACTATATTTCCGATTCCGTTGGGACAGGCTGCTACATGGAATCCTGAGCTTGTACAAAGTGGAGCAAGAGTTGCAGCAATAGAAGCAACTTCAACAGGAATCCGTTGGACCTTTGCACCAATGATTGACATTGCCCGTGATCCACGTTGGGGAAGAATTGCCGAATCATGTGGCGAAGATCCATTTTTGACTTCAACAATGGGAACAGCCATGATAAAAGGTTTTCAGGGAGAAAAGCTGTCAGATAAATCGTCACTGGCTGCATGTGCAAAACATTTTGCAGCTTATGGAGCAACTGAAGCAGGAAAAGACTATAATACAACATGGATTCCGGAACTTTTGCTCAGGGATGTTTATTTACCGTCATTTAAGGCTGCAGCAGATGCCGGTGTAGGAAGTTTTATGTGTTCATTCAATGATATTAATGGAGTGCCTTCATCCGGAAATGAACATTTAAACAGACAAATCTTACGAACTGAATGGAAATATGATGGTGTGCTAGTTTCAGACTGGGCCTCAATAGACCAAATGATTAAACATGGAGTCTGTGTTGATCTAAAAGATGCAACTCAAAAAGCTGCAAAAGCGGGAGTGGATATGGATATGATGTCGCATGCATACAGTAACTGTCTGGAAGATTTAGTCAAGTCAGGAGTAGTTTCTGAAAAAATGCTTGATGAATCGGTTCGTAATATTCTTCGGTTAAAATTCAGATTAGGACTTTTCGAAAATCCGTATGTTGAGGAAAAAGATAAGTTTCCATTTTATTCGGAAGATGCATTGAAAAAAGCAAAACAAACGGCTATCTAAAGTGCAGTTTTGTTGAAAAACGAAAACAACACATTGCCATTAACTGAAAAGGTTAAAACAGTGGCTGTATTAGGACCATTATCAGATTCTCCAGCCGATCAATTAGGAACCTGGTGTTTTGATGCTGAACCAAGTCATAGTATTACTCCGCTTGTTGCGATTCAAAAGGAATTTGGAACTAAAATTAAAGTTATTGCTGAAAAAGGACTCACCTTTAGCCGGGATACCAATCCGCAGGGAATTGCAAGAGCTGTGGCTGCTGCCAAAAAAGCTGATGTAGTTTTACTTTTTTTGGGTGAAGAAGCCATTTTATCAGGTGAAGCGCATTGTCGTGCCGATATTGGATTACCGGGAGCACAACCGGAACTTATTTCAGCATTGAAAAAGATTGGAAAACCAATAGTTACAATTATAATAGCCGGAAGACCTCTTACAATTGATAAACAAGTTCAACAATCTGATGCATTAATATATGCTTTTCAGGGTGGAACAATGGCAGGTCCTGCGTTGGCAGATTTAATTTTTGGGAAGGCAGTTCCATCGGGAAAATTACCAGTTACCATACCACGAATGGTGGGGCAGATACCAATCTATTATTCACATAAAATGACTGGTCGTCCGGCAAAAGATATTTGTATGATTGATAATATTCCAATAGGTGCTTCACAAACTTCAATTGGGAATTCAAGTTATCATTTGGATGCCGGTGATTGTCCGTTATTCCCGTTTGGGTTCGGTTTATCATATACTACCTTTAATTATTCAGTTTTAAAGCTTTCAAAACAAGAAATATCAAAAAACGAAACGCTGAAAGTTGAATGCAATATCACTAATTCCGGTAAATTTGATGCTGCTGAAGTTGCTCAACTCTATGTTCGTGATTTAGTCGGTTCCTTAGCCCGTCCGATAAGAGAATTAAAAGGATTTCAAAAAATATTCCTGAAAGCCGGTGAAACGAAAACCGTAAGTTTCACTTTAAATGCCGATCAGTTATCGTTCTGGAATGCCGATTTGGTAAAACGAACAGAACCCGGTGATTTTCAGGTTTGGATATCATCTGACAGTCAAAGCGGAAAACCAGTTACTTTTAAATATAAATAACTTTCAATCAATAAACAATTAAAAATTACATTATGAGAACTTCAACTCTTAAAAAAATGGCGGTGATAGCATGCATTTCGCTGCTTTCGGGATTTACAACACTTAGTGCTGTAACTCATGGTTCTATCAGAGGTTTAGCAGTTCCACTTTATGCACAGGGTGCAGTTGGTGGTGCAGTTGCTCAACCTATTGCAACTACTTCTTGTAATCTTGATTACAAAGTAGTAACTAAAGGCACAAAAAGCTGGGCATCGTTACATTTTAACGGTACGTCAGCGGTTGATCTATCAGCAGGTTGGACAACACAACTTCGCTACTGGAGCGCCGCCAATGCCAAAACAGAAAATAATTTGACTACTTTTCTGGATGCAACAAATAAAAATGTTCAGGGAACAGCAACAAATGCTATTCCAGCAAGTCCAATGAATATTTCAATTTTTCAGGCGCTTGTTGGACTTGGTTATGCTGAAACACTCTTAATTCCTTATGATGTAACTGCAAAAAACAGTCCGACTCCAGGTGATGTAACTGCTCCAACATTAACTTCTTGTAATGCTGTAACAACTGAAACAACCGCAGCCTTAACTTTTACTGGTTCTGATGACAGCGGTGACTTATTTTATTATATAGTTGATGCTGCTCATGGAATAGAAGAATTTGCTCTTGCCAGTACATTTGTGTTAAATGGATTAACACCTTTAACTACTTACAATCTTACAATTACACCAATAGATTTTAATGGAAATGAAGGAACACCTCTTGCCAAATCATTTACAACTGGTGGTTTAGTTCAAATTACTTCAGGCATCGCCCAGGATATCAAATTTGCAATAAAAAGTACGACTACACAATTAGAATATTATTATGAATATACAGATCCAACCAAACGATTTAACGGTGCAACGTTAGGTATTACACCTGCCGGCGGCACTGCTTTTGATGTTTCTCCTACAATTAGCCCAGATAGTACATATTGTTATGGAACAACTAACGATGCAAGAATTGCAAGTAAAATTATTGCATTGAATTTTAAATACTTTACATACAAATTGCCAATTGATTATACTCAATGGGTAGTTGCAAATTCAACAATTACATCAGGTACATTAACAGGTACTGTAATAAAACACCAAATGGGTAGCGGACCATCAGCAGCTGAAACAGAAGCTGTGGCACCGGTTTTAAATAGTGTAACACTGGCTGATGCAGCTTCAAGTTATATTAAATTAAATATTAATGGAAGTGACAATAGTGGCACAGTTTATTACACTATAACTGGCGCCAAATCAACTGTAAATTCTTATCGAACAGGAAATTACTTCCTTACAGCAATTGACCCGGGGAAAGTATATAATCTGACTGTAAAACCATATGATTTATCGGGAAATACTGCAGCAGCTAAAACTCTAACTGTGAAAACTATGAATGCCCGTAGCAATATAAAAGACAGTACAACAACAGCTTATAACACACTTGTTCTACCGGTTGCTCCAGGAGGTGAATTGGTAACTATTATTAAACAATCAGGGAATACCCTTACTCTTGGATGTACAACTAAATCGTTACTTATTCCAGCAGGAGCGAGTAGAAATAAAATATTTAACAATCCAACAATAGTAATTAATGGTACATCTTATCCTCTGACTTTGGATGCAAGTAATATGACAGCAACTGTTACATTTAATGGAACAATTGGAACTACAGCAATTGCTACGGGTACATTATTTAGTGTGAAATGGTCTGTTTACTGGGGTGCAGCAGGAACTGGTGGAATTCCTGCTGGTGGTAATTACTTCACTGGTACATTTACTTATGTTGTTGGTGATACCGGTCAAACAGATATAACCGGACCTTCGACTCCTGCGCTTACATTAACCGGAAGTTCGCTAACTTGGCCAGCTTGTACTGATGATTTAAGTGGCGTAAAAAGTTATATTGTAACTGAAACAGGACAAACTCCGGTTACTGTGTTTGACTTAGGTGGTGCAACATTTAGTTATACTATGGTTAGCCCTACAGCTGTCGTAAGAGTTCAGGCTGTTGATTTTGTTGGAAATAAATCGCTTATTGCATCTAAAAATGATACCGGTACTGCAAATCAGGAAATAGGTGTTAACTCATCGGTTATTTACCCAAATCCAGCTACCGATAGAATTTATATTTCAGGAGAAGTTACAGAAGTTGCTTTGTATTCACTACAAGGTCAACAGGTTTGTTCGGTAAAAAATTCAAACACCTTAAATGTTTCCTCATTTGCCAAAGGTTTGTATTTAGTAAAAGTTACTGACAAGCTTGGTAATCAACAATCTTCAAAATTAGAAATTCGCTAATTTCAAGATACAGAAGAGATAAATTTAAATTTATCTCTTCTGTTCTTTTTCTTTTTTCATTATAAAAAAACAAATCAATTCTCTGTAAGATTTAGTTTGTTTTTAAAAGTATGGTAAACATCATACATTTTTTTATTTTTCAAAAAACCTGAATTAATGAAATTGTCCGCTATCGCTAAAAAGTTATTATATCTTTTCTTCATCTTTTTTTCTGGTCTTCAGATTTCTGCTCAATCGCTTTTAGACAAGAGAATTAATGAGTTAGTGGATGCTATGACTACTCAGGAAAAAATAAACCAGCTTATCAACAGCAGTTTTGGTGGAACTCCTTCGAATACTCGTTTGGGAATTCCGGGATTTGCTATGGATGATGGCCCACACGGAGTTCGTTTTGCAGCGGATCGAAATGGACGATCAGCCACCGCTTTTCCAACCGGAATCGCCATGGCGTCAACCTGGGATCAGGATATTGCTTTGAAAGTAGGCGAAGCTATGGGAGTTGAGTTTTGGGCATTTAACCGGAACGAACAATTAGGACCTTGTATTGATATTTGTCGCGATCCTCGTGGCGGCCGTTCTGCCGAAAGTGGTGGTGAAGATTCTTATCTGGCGGGTAATATTGGTAAATCCGTTGCCATTGGCATTCAGAAAAGTCCAATAATAGCTACAGTAAAGCATTTTATGGGCGAAAGCAAGCAATCGAACAGATTTAATATGAATGTACTAGTTACTGATCGCTGGTTGATGGATTTTTCGGGATATAATTTCCGTGAAGTTGTACAGGAAGCCGGAGTAATGAGCGTGATGGGTGCTTATAACCTGATAAACGGTGATAAAGCGTGTGAAAGTACACTTTTATTGAACACCATTTTAAGACAACGTTGGGGTTATCCTTTTTATGTTGTTTCGGATTGGGGTGCAATTAATACTTCTCAAAAAGCATTACAAGCAGGAACTGATATTTGCATGGGAGCAAATAATTATGCTAATGATTTGCCCGGATTGGCTTCAAGTGGTGCAATAACTACTGCCGATTTGGATAATGCGGTTAAACGCATTTTGAGAACAAAGATATTGAATGGTATGATGGATTATTTTCCGGTTGGAAATGCGACTTATGCTAAGACTGCTGATATTAATGCAACGAATAAACTGGCAGCTCAGAAATCAATCATTTTATTGAAAAATGAAAAAAAATCGGATGGAACTCCGATACTTCCATTGAAAAAAACAGTGAAAGTCGCTATAATTGGACCAAATGCCGTTCCATCCAACTTAAATTGTTACGGAAGCAGCGAAACTTTTCCGCCTTATGCCATCAGTTTAAAAACAGGAATCGAAAATAAGATCGGAGCTGCAAATGTTTCTTACACATTAGGTTGCGATATGAATTCTGATGTTAGAACCGATTTTCCAGCAGCTTTATCACTTGCAGCAGCTGCCGATGTGGTCATTTTTGCCGCAGGCTTAGATGCAACTCAGGAAGGTGAAGGATACAATACCGGTAACGACCGGAAAAGCGGTTCGATAAATCTACCGGGGCAGCAAATGTTGTTGATTAAACAATTGGCTGCTGTAAATCCGAATCTGGTTGTAGTTGTACAAAGCGGTGGTGTTTGCGGAATGAATTATTGCATTTCAAATATCAAAGGATTGGTTTACTCGTTTTACGCCGCTCAGGAAGCCGGTACAGCCATTGCCGATGTGCTTTTTGGCGATTACAATCCGGCAGGGCGTATGCCTGTAACCATGCCAAAACAAGATGCCGACCTTCCATCGTGGGTTGAAGATAATTTCCGGAAATTCACGGATAACCTGGACGGTGGATACAGGTGGTTCGATGAAAAAAATATTACACCGGAATTCGCTTTTGGTTTCGGATTGAGTTATACCACTTTTGCATATAGCAATATGGTAGTTTCATCTGTTTCCATTGCCGGACAACCATTCACTGTTTCGGTTGATGTTACCAATACCGGAAGCATTACAGGCGAAGAAGTTGCGCAATTATATCTAACTTCACCATCCTCAGCCGATGTTTGGATGCCCAAAAAACAATTACGCGGATTTCAACGAATTGCTTTGAATGCCGGTGAAACGAAAACAGTAACCTTTAAATTGAATGCCGAAGATTTCTATTTTTGGAATGGCATAAAATATCAGGCACAATCCGGAAATTTCACCTTGAAAGTAGGCGGCTCCTCTGATAATTTACCGCTTTCGCAAAATATTGTATTAAGTGATGCCGATCAAAAACCGGATTTAAGAATTACTCAGATTTTCACTATGCCGCGTTATCCACTGGCCGGGCAACAAGTGAGTTTTTATGCTTTAGTGAAAAATCAGGGAAATGGAACAAACTCAACCGGTTCTCCATTCAAAATAGATTTTAAAATAAATGGCGTTAAAGTGGCAAGTTCTGATAAT
This sequence comes from uncultured Bacteroidales bacterium, assembly GCA_903929065.1. Classification (GTDB taxonomy): domain Bacteria; phylum Bacteroidota; class Bacteroidia; order Bacteroidales; family Paludibacteraceae; genus Paludibacter. The sequence continues at coordinate 7,266 of CAIYTJ010000737.1, forward strand.
GTCACCACTGCCATTGCTCCCGGACAAGTGCAATTAATTGCCTCCACCGGTGTTTGGACAACTGATCAGGTTGGAAAATCGACACTTTCGGGTGATCTTGCCTTTAATGCCGGAGCTTCACAGGAATGGGATGCTACCAATAATAATTTTACACGAAATTATGAAGTTTTTGATCCGGCATTGGATCCTAAAATATCAAATCTGGCTTATCTGAAACCCGTTAAAACATCTTCTGATAATGGAACCAATATCGCTGCAAATATGGTTGATGGTGACATGACAACCCGTTGGGAATCCGGAAAAACCGATAATGAATCGGCCACGATTGATTTGAAACTTATTGCTGAAATTAAGAAAATAAGTATAAGTTGGGAAGCTGCTTATGCTAAAAGCTATAAAATAGAATGCTCGTTGGATGGTTCGACGTGGACATTGTTGAATAACATAACAACAGGTGCCGGTGGCACAGAATCCTATACGATCAATTCGGTGCAGGGACGCTATATTCGGATTACCTGTTTACAACGGGTTCCCATAAATAATATTTTATACGGATTTTCGATTTACGAAGTAGTTGTGAACGGAAATATTCTTCAAACTTTCCCAGATGTCCAAATTGCACCTGTCGAATCTCAATTGTATCTTCCTTATGCTAAGACCGTTTTGAACGGAACAAACTCGGGAGGTGCAATTACCAAAGAAAAACTGAATTATTTGTGGACATTAGTTTCCGGACCCCCAGATGCGGTAATTGTTGATCCAAATTCAGCATTGACTTTGGTTAAATTTGTTTCTGTCGGAACTTATGTTTTTAAATTGACCGGTTCAAATACTTCCGGTTCAAATACAGCTCAAGTTACAATAACCGTTCTAACACCGGGAGCCGGTGCGGATTTGTCTCTAATGAAACCGACATCTTGTTCGGGAGTTGAAACCAGTGCTACAGGTTCAGATATGGCTGTTGATGGAGTTTCTACAACACGTTGGTCATCGGCATGGCTCGATGGACAGTGGTGGCAAGTTGATCTTCAACATCAGGTTTTACCAAGCTCTATCGGCATTATTTGGGAAGCAGCTTATGCCAAATCATTTAATGTACAAATTTCTACAGATAATCAAACCTGGCAACCTTTTTATACCAATGCAGCTTTTGGTGGCGGTACAAGCACCATTTCAAACACCAGCTCGTTGTCGGGTCGTTATTTGAAAGTAAATTGTCTTCAACGTGTAACAACCTATGGTTCTTCGTTTTATACATTTAGTGTGGCAGGTTCATTTATTAATTCAACGAATCATGTACCGGTGGCTGTTGCAGGTAATAATGTAATTACATCGGGCGATGCTACTTTGAATGGAAGTTTGACGACTGATGCCGACAATGATGTATTGACCTATAAATGGGAACAAATTGCAGGACCTTCAACAGCGACAATAGTAAATGCAACTGCTGTAACAACTCAAATAACGGGTTTGAAGTCAGGCGAATATTATTTTAAACTGAAAGTTGACGACGGGAAAGATGTCGATTTTGATATTGTAAAGATTGTAAGTAATCCAAGTACGAAACTAAATGAAATTTTGGAAAGTCAGATTATCATTTATCCAAATCCGGTCTACGATTCATTTACAATTCAGGATAATGAAAATCAGGTAATTGATGCAGTCCGGGTATTTGATATGAATGGACGGATTGTAAAAATTATTTCTGTAAATGGCGATAAAGTCAA
>CAIYTJ010000738.1 GCA_903929065.1 uncultured Bacteroidales bacterium
AATTATAAGTTGCTGCCACTGATTAAGATCGATTTCAGATACAGAAGTGTGTATTTTCATAATTGAAATTTGCAGGAATCGATGGGCAGTTAATAATAAATCAGTATGAAGAGATGGCAAAGATAATGATTAAAATTATAGGTTTTAGTAGAATAAATGCAAATGTGAAAGTGTTTTCCAAAAAAAAAGCTAAAAAATCCAACTATTTTATTAAAAGAGTTGGATTATCTAAAAGTCACATTCAGATTCGGATATTGAAACATTTTTCTCTATAAACGATACCGAATTATTTTGGCAGGATTACCTCCAACAATTGCATAATCTGGAACATCTTTAGTCACAACCGAGCCTGCACCAATAATTACACCTTTTCCAATATGATTACAACCCGGCAAAATCATAGCTCTGGCACCAATCCACACGTCATCCTCAATTATAAGAATTGATTTAGGTTCATCTCCCTGATGGCCCATTGGAATATCAATCCGATCTGATTTATGACCGCTTCCCAGAAAAAGAACTTCTTCAGCCATCATTAAATAGTTTCCAATAGTTACTATCCTATTCGTCGATTTGAAATTAGCACCAAGAGCAGCTTCATTACCTACACTGAAATCATTTCCGTTTCCAAAATAAACATTATTCTCCACCACCAGTTTTTTTCCACAAGATGAAAACAGTTTACAGCTCAACCAACTTCTTAATTTCATGGAAAGAATTCCAATAATAGGGGTAGTGGATTTTGGAAGATGACTTGCAAAACCGTAATAAATAATAAGGTATATCCTTTTCATAAACGTACTCTCTTTGATTATTCTTTATTGACTTATTCGCATAGCGTTAAAACACTACGCTCCCAATATCGGTCGTCACTATGCGACTTGCTGCTTACTGCTTACTGCTTACTGCTTACTGAATTATACACTTCCAAAATTCGTTTCACGACAGTATCCGAATCCAGTTTCAATTCCATAATCCGTTCACGTCCATTGGTTTCCTTTCCAAATTCAAGAGCTACTTTAATTTTATCAGCTACATCCTCCATTTCATAAGAGGTAATATAACAACCCTCAACTCCGTCTATAACTTCAGGCACATCCCCTACCAAAACTGAAACTATCGGACGGTTACAAGCCATTGCTTCTTTGATAAACTGCGGGGAACCTTCTGTAAAACTGGTCATTAAAACAACATCCACTGCATTCATCAAATACACTACTTCCTGACGTGAATATCCTTTTAATTCCAGCAAGGTAAGATTAGGTATAAGAGCTACAGCATGAATGGCCAACTCAGCATTTTTCACCTTATTATCAAACGCCCCTGCAAATAAACAGTATTTCTTATCATTATCCAAATTCAATATTTTTCGCGCTTCCACTTTATCAAACGGTTTAAAAAAATCAGTCTCCACACCGCATGGTATCAAACTATTTTTTAAGTACACAATATTAGGATTCCTATTGTCTTTCTCCTTTTGGAGAAAGTACCCGAAGGGGGATAGAGGTCGAGGGGTCTTTTCGGCTTTATCTAAATTTTTCTCCGAAACAAATATATTGTGCGCCGACAACATCATACTTATGCGCGAGAAACGATACACCCTGGAATCATTTATATCACTCCCATGATATGTTGTTATAACCGGAACCTTACGTTGTAAATTAGCAAGTAATCCCGACAAGCCATAATGAGCATGAATAATATCCGGTTTATAATCCCTTATTTTTGATTGAAGGGGTTTATAATTCTTCATATAACCAACTACTCCTTTTCCCTGAACGGTATAATATTCCAACATAAGACCACACTTCTTCAAGGACACAACCTGCTCCTCTATAAATGGTGCTATCTTACCCGAATTCTTGCTGCAAACAATTAATACTTTCATCAGTGATTATCAATTAGTGATTGGCTATTTATTTACTGTTTACTATTTACTGTTTACTGTTTACTGTTTACTATTTACTGTTTACTATTTACTTTTTCTAATATTACGTCATATTTCTCCCTGCCAGTTTAAACCAACCCCATCCTAAGATAATAACAAATAAAAATGCTAACCACCAGTTATAGTTCTTTTTGGTTTTATTGTTCATCAGACTTATACCAAAAGCTGCCAGAATTAATTCAAAAGGTAATACCGGTTGATGGAAACGCTCCGACTGTGCAAAAGCACTAAATGCAATTATCAGCAAATATCCTATTGTAAATGAGCCAACCAAAATATACTCCCTCCACTTACCTTTCTTAATTACCCAGTACATAGCAAACAGGGTGAAAAATGCCATAATGTTTTTAATGTAATTTCCTCCATTTATAATTTTTTGATTTTCCTGTCTTGGTGTATCAACAAGAGTTGGAAAGGGTATAGCGACAATCAATGGTGCAAAAATTGCTCCGGACAATTTATTAGAAAATTTAT